>ONON01000233.1 GCA_900319455.1 uncultured Eubacteriales bacterium | reverse complement strand
TGCGCGTCTGCCTATTCCGCCACTCTCGCTCGGAACGGTTGTTATTATAACAAACCGTTTTTATAAAGTCAAGAACTTTTTTATATTTTTATTAATAATATTTTATTTTTTAAGGCAGAGCTTTATCAGGTCATTCACATCAGCCGTTGCAAGGCAGGTAACCGTGTCAGAGGCGCCGTAGTATATTTTCACCTCACCGCTGTCTTCAAGAATCATTCCGCACGGGAAAATCGCGTTTTTTCTGAATCCGTCCTTTAATTCATATTCACGGTCACATGCAATAAGAGGTTCATTATATATACCTTTAATGATTGCCGGGTCTTCAAGGTCGGTGAGCATAATACCTGCGAAATACTCTTTTTGCCATTTGTCCTCCCAACCGTTTTTACCTTTTGTTTTATCAAGAATAACGGCATGAAAAAGCGTGAGCCATCCCTGTTCCGTTTTAACGGGCGGAGCCGCGGGCCCCACCTTATTGTTCGCGAATGGAATATCCTCAACTGCCATAACCAGCCTGTTTCTGCCCCAGTAAATCAAGTCAGGCGATTCGCCTATCCACATATCAAATCTGTCAATCCCGCGTGAATACACGGGCATAGGCCGTTCATATCTTATATAATTACCGTTTATTTTTTCGGGGAAAAGAACAAGATTTCTGTTATCGGGAACAGTCAATGAGATAATCTCAATGCTGTTAAAATCATCGGTTACGCCTATTCCGCCTCTCAGACCGTGCTTTGTGTCTGCGGCAAAACAAACATAACATTTTCCGTCAATTTCGGTTATTCGCGGGTCATAAATTCGCGTTATTTCATCACTCTCAACAGCTTTTATCGGAGAGGGCTGTACTTTCCATTTAACGCCGTCATCGCTCAGGGCAATGCCGATATTTGTTCCTTCGATTTTTCGCGCGTCAAAATTCCCATAGTCGTTACGGAACATCATAACATATTTTCCGTTATGTTTAATTACTCCGGCATTAAAAACAAGGCAGGAATTGTAAGGTACATCATTTCTCGTCAAAACCGGCTCGTAATATTTCTTTATTATTTCACTTGATTTAAACATTTCAATCACCCGAAAGTCCCTTCATATAATCCCACGATTGTATTGTCGCCTCAAACGCGTCTCCGTTTACCCAGTCGCAGTCCTGCTCATACATTATATATGGAATTTCAAGCTTGACGGCAGCTTCATAGCAGGCTTTAAGGTCAACTTTTCCTTGACCTAGCGATACAAACTTACGGTTGCCGTCTTTGTCAATGATATAATCTTTGAAATGCAGAACTTTTACTCTGCCTTTCATTTTTTCAAGAATATCCACAGGGTCAAAACCCGCATAGTGAATCCATGCCACATCCGGAATAAAATTAAATAACTGAGGGTCGGTTTCGTTAATCAGCATATCCATCATTGTTTTTCTGCTGTCTTCAAGCGGCTTGAACTCAAAATCGTGGTTGTGATAATTAAAAGTCATTCCGCTTTCTTTAAGTACTCTTCCGATTTGTTCCGCTTTTTTAATAAAATCGCGAACCCTGTCGGTTGTTCCTCTGCTTTCGGAAGGAGCCGATCCGAGCCCGAGCGCGTCGCAACCGATTGTTTTATGCTCTATAATAAGCTCGTTAAGTCCGTTTAGCATCCGGTCAAAGCTCTTATGTGTAACGCAAACCTTTATACCGGCGCTGTCAAGTGCTTCTTTTTGCTTTTCGGCGGGAATATCGCCTATTGCGGAAATCTGCACATCTTTCACTCCCATTTCGGCGAGCTTTCGCAATGTGGAGCTGAAATCCTCAGCGGTTTGGCAAAAATCTCTTAAAGTATAGAGCTGTATTCCCATAACAGGTTTTTTCATAATGCTTCTCCTTCATTTTCAGTGATATTTTGACATTTCAAATTGGACGGTACCGCCTTTAACGAGTTCAGACGCTTTTATTCTGTAATCTTTAAGCTCGGTGCCGTTGAACTTAACTGTTTTAACATATATGTTTTCATCCGAATTACCGTTGGCTTTTATCTCAAGAATATTGCCGTTAAAAAGCTTTATTGAAGCTTTGTCAATAAAAGGGGAGCCGATTAAAAACAAATCCTGGCCCGCAACGGGAAATAAACCCAAAGCAGCGAATATATAATAGGATGACAGAGCTCCCGAATCATTGTTTCCCGGCAGGCCGCCCCGGCCTTCCGTAAACATATATTTCATACCGCTTCTTATTATCTCGCAGGTTCTGTCGTGCCTGTTTGCGTAAATATATGAGAACGGAGCCTCAATGTCGGATTCGTTATTGAATCCCTCAAATCTTCCGAGTTTAAGACCTTTGCTTACGGGCTCATAATCAAACGGGTCGGTGGGTTGAACAGTGTCAGGCGCGCCGTAACCGAAAAAGTCATCCAGAAGTTCAACAAACCTTTCTTTACCGCCCGCGATTTCAATGCGCTTATCCATATTTACCATTTGTCTGAAAG
>ONON01000247.1 GCA_900319455.1 uncultured Eubacteriales bacterium | reverse complement strand
TTCCTATGCAGAATATTGTATTTTTATATTGATTTTATCATTTTTAAAGTGTAAAATATAAAGAAAAAAGAAATAACATCTTTATTGGGAGGTGTTTTTTTGAAAAAATCTTTCAGAAGAATATTATCTTTGATTCTTGTGCTTACTTTGACAACTCCCTGCTTTGTTTATTTATCAAAAATTAACGCAGGCGCATATCCGGGCAAAATACCCGTAATCTGCATTTACGGCGAGGACACTCCCCTGGGAATCAAACAGGAAGACGGACACTACGAACGTGTCGATTCAAACATCGATGTTGAAAAAGTCAAACACGCCTTTCTTGACGACCCGAATATTATTATCAGAGCTTCGCTCACTCAGGACTGGACAGAGGTTTGTGATATTATTACCGAACTGATTATTGACGCTTATAAAGATATTGTGCTTGATGAAAACGGCGAGCCTACCGACGGTTCCGAAAGCATTTATACTTCATTTTCGGTAAAATCACTGAAAAACAGATACAATAACCCTAACGCCGATATCAACACATTTGGTTTCAATTATGACTGGCGGCTTGACCCATATGAAAATATGGAGAGACTGCACAGTTTTGTTGATGCCGTTATTGAAGCTACCGGCAGTGAAAAAGTTGCGCTTTACGGCAGATGCCTCGGTGCATGCTATGAAGTGCTTTATTATGATTTATATAAAGATGAACGTATTTCCGACATCATACTCAGTCATTCTGCTCTTCTCGGAATGCCCCCTATAGGCGAAGCATTCAGTGGAAATCTCAGTGTAAACGCCGACTCCGTTGAAAGAATTGCATATGAATACGATTTGGGAATAAACTACAAGGTCAACGACAATTTTACTGTTACCGATGACCTTATCCGCCAGGTTCTCAAAATACTTGTGGACATATACGGACTTGATATGTTCTGCTGGGTAACAACAAACGCTTACCAGCATATTTATGATTACATCACACCGAGAGTTATAAAAAAATCTTTTGGCTCATTCCCCGGCTACTGGGCTATGTGCGAAGACAAATACTATGAAGATGCAAAGAAAGTTGTTTTCGCTGGCGAAGAAGAAAAATACGCAAACTTTATTAAAAAGATTGACAAATACCATTACAATATTATGACGCGCGCTGAGGATATACTTAAAGAAGCGGCAGACAACGGAGTTAAAATCTCATCCATTGTCAAATACGGTTATCAGCTTTGCCCGGGAATTGAAGACAGCAACGCCCTTTCAGACCATATTTTAAAAGTCGGGCCAGCAAGTTTGGGAGCGACCTGCAGCGGAAATGATAAATATTTCACCGATGAATATGTAAAAAGCGAAACCGCAAAGGGTAATGGAAAATATATCTCGCCCGACCTTAAAATAAACGCTTCGACCTGTATGTTTCCGGACACAACATGGTTTATAAAAAATGTTGAACATAAATACAACCCTGACTCAGTAAATGACCTGGTCTTTGCTATCGCCAATGATAAAAACGCGACTGTTGACACATATGAGGAATATCCGCAATTCTTATATCATGATGAAGAAAGCGGTAAGATTGTTCCGCTTGACCCGTCGGTTCACATAAGCAGATCCGATGAATTCAACAGAACAATTGCAAACTCACCGATAAGAAAAATCAAGG
This sequence comes from uncultured Eubacteriales bacterium, assembly GCA_900319455.1. GTDB lineage: Bacteria > Bacillota > Clostridia > Oscillospirales > Acutalibacteraceae > CAG-177. Next base: position 824 of record ONON01000247.1, on the reverse strand, counting down.
AATTATTCCGGCCGCTGTTTGTATTTACGACAATATTGGTCAAAATATTCGGCGTTCAGCCCAGAGCGGGACATTAAAACAAAAAACTGCCTCTGCAGAGTTATTCTCTGCGGAGGCTTTTTTGCTGTGAAGACATATTACACAAAGTCAGATTTATATTGATTCAATCTTTGTGAAATATGTTATTGACATATGTCAATAACGGTGTATAATGTATTTGAAAAGATATAAAAAACAATCAGACAACTACATCTTGTAGTTCAGCAGCCGAAACTTCGGAGGATATTGTATGGCCAGGCCCCGAAAAAACAGATATATATGCTCATATCCGCACAACATAGGGTTCAGGCCTTACGGCGACTACGCCGACACAGTTGAACTTGCTTTTGATGAATATGAAGCGTTCAGGTTGATTGACACTCTTGAATACACGCAGGAGGAATGCGCAAGGCAGATGAACGTGGCACGCTCGACCGTTGCTTCAATTTATGAAAGCGCGAGAAGCAAAATAGCGGATTCAATAGTTCACGGCAAGGCAATAAACATTCACGGCGGAGATGTTACGCTGTGCCCATACAGTTCGCTGTGCTGCGGAAACTGCGGAAAGAAAGACTGTAAAAACTGTGACAGATGCCCGAAAGGAGAAAAGAAATGAACGATAACAGAAATGCGTGGAGAAGTTTTAACAAAGGCGTTTGGTGTGATGACAACAATGTTTCCAATTTTATAAAAATGAACTACACCGCTTATGACGGTGATTCCTCGTTTCTTGAAGGACCTACTGCCAGAACGCAGAAAGAAATGAACCGTGTTCACGAACTGCT
>ONON01000275.1 GCA_900319455.1 uncultured Eubacteriales bacterium | reverse complement strand
TTTCACATCCTGATCAACGCCGTAAAATGCTTCGGCAATTGAGCCTGTAATGGCGGCAATGGTATCACTGTCACCGCCTATGGATATTGCGTTCCTGATGGCATCTTCAAAGCTCGTTGACTCGAAGAATGCTTCCAGTGCCTGCGGTACGGACTTCTGGCATATTTCAAAGAAAGAGTAGTCATCTCGGATTTCGTCAAGAGTAAAATCAATAGTGTAATAGTTTTTGCAGTATTCCTTTATTGCATCCATACTGTGTCCTGTTCTTGCAAGATAGATTGCACCGGCAACCGCAACAGCACCTTTTACTCCTTCGGGATGATTGTGGGTAACCTCTGCTGTCGCAGTCGCCAACGCCTCGCACTCTTCAAGAGAATCAGCAAACCATCCGACCGGGGAAACTCGCATCGCAGAGCCGTTGCCGTAGCTGTTGTAGGGCTCTGTTTGTCCTTTGATTATCCATTCATAAAATCTGCCGCCGTAACCGCAGTAAGGGTATCTGACACCGACCTCGTGCATTACCTCGACTAAGTGCTTTTTAAACGCTTCCGTATCATCAATTTTTTCATAAGACAGCAATGCTTTTGCAATCGCCAGAGTCATAACCGAGTCGTCGGTAAAATCGCATTTCTTATCAAACATTTCAAAATCTTTTGATTTGCAGTTGTTGAACTCAAATCTCGAACCGACTATATCACCTATAATTGCACCTATCATAACAAAACCTCCGAAAAATATTGTGTAAGATAACTGTTTCTTACAATCATATTATACTGTTTAATTTTATTAATCGGTCGCTTGACAGGAGACTTTTTCATAGTTTTCTTTATTACTTATCCGGCTTTTATGAAAGCTCAGATAATTTTGTAAAGTGTCCGTTGTTACATTTTACATATATGCCGAATTTCCCGACGCCTGAATATATGTCTTTACCACACACAGAGCATTTTGCATTCACACTATCCAAATACTTATTCATCGTGTGAACAGAGAGTAAATCAAATGAGCCACAGGAAGAACATCTTAACAAGTATTTTCCGCTGTGCCCTTTGTAAAGATTCATTGGTGCACCGCACTTATTACAGCTTTCCGTGTTGTTGATAAATTCAGTTAATCCTTTGCCGGCAGTATTATTAGCTTTTTCCGATAGTCTTATTTTCATACCTTTGTCGTCAATTCGGTATTCCAAATCGCAAAGCGAATGAATCATTTCATTTGTGTGTTTGCCGATGATTCTGAAAATAGGACTTTTGGGTGCATAAAACTTGTAATTCTTGTCCTCGAAGAAGAGTACTGACAACGGAAAACCATACCATGTAATTCGGTCATCAATAACAATCAACGGAAAAGATGTGTCCTTGGATTTGAACAATAAATTCTTCCACGTTTCGTTAAGGCCGATGATTTCTTTTGCTTTACCTGTTACAGTAACGCCTGCATGGGATTGTGCCTTTAATGCATCCGCTATCGCACTTTCGTATTCAGGGTTAAGCTTATCCGTAGGCAGTGTAATGAATATTTGCTTTTTAGCTGATTTAATATCCTTGAGCAACAACTCACAGGCATCATCTGCCGTATAAAATGCCTTGATATTTTTACCGAAATCTAACCCTTGAATAAGCTCAATAAGCGAGTTTTCTTTCATACTAACGACAGTATCGTTTGTTTTTATATATTCAAGCAGTTTGAAGTATGTGTTCTGGGTTTCGTGAAATTTATTGTACCAGAATCGTGTATTCGCCAATGTTATGAATTTACATCTTGCACGGGTTAATGCAACATTTATCAAACGCATAACAGAGCCGTTTTCATTTTTTGCTACGAGCCAGCCGGGTTTAACAAACGGATAGCTTTCAACAGCGTCAAAGATAACAACATTGCGTTCAGAGCCTTGAAACTGATGTACAGTTGCACAAGAAACGGCGGTTGTATCCTTTTGCCTGTAATCCTGAATCAGCGCCCTGATAAGCCTTGTTTGTGCGGCATACGGAGTAATAATGCCAACCTTCTCTTCTTCCTTGAATTGCAAC
>ONON01000234.1 GCA_900319455.1 uncultured Eubacteriales bacterium | reverse complement strand
CGCGACCGTTATTCAGTATGGCGGTTCAATGAACGAAAAGAACGCGGCTGAACTTCTCGCGAAGCCCGACATCGACGGCGGCCTTATCGGCGGCGCTTCACTTGTCGCGGAAAAATTCTCGGTTATCGTAGAAGCCGCAAAATAAAAATTTCCGCGGGTAAAATCAGTTTTGGTTTTGCCCGCTTACTTTTGGAAAGGTAGAAACACTATGTCAGAAAAAGTTGTTCTTATAGTTATGGACGGCGTGGGCTTCTCGAAAACAGGTTTAGGCGACGCTGTCACTCTCGCAAACACTCCCACTCTTGACAATCTCCTCAAAACCTGCCCGAACACCCGTCTCAAGGCTCACGGCGACGCCGTAGGTCTTCCATCCGACGACGATATGGGCAACAGCGAGGTAGGTCACAACGCGCTGGGCTGCGGTCAGATTTATTCGCAGGGCGCGAAGCTCGTCAACGAATCCATCGAATCGGGCAAAATCTATGAGTCCGACGCGTGGAAAGAGCTCTCCGCGAACTGCGTTAAAAACGGCAGCGCGCTCCATTTTATCGGTCTGCTCTCAGACGGCAACGTTCACTCCAACATAAACCACCTTTTCAATATGCTTGAAAAGGCCAAGGCACAGGGCATCAAAAAGGCTCATGTTCATATCCTGCTTGACGGCAGAGATGTTCCGGCAACATCGGCGCTCACCTATGTTGACGCGCTTGAAAACAAAATTGCCGAACTCAACGGCGACGGTTTCAGCGCCGACATAGCCTCCGGCGGCGGCAGAATGAAAATCACAATGGACCGCTACCAGGCGGACTGGAATATGGTAAAACTCGGCTGGGACACCCATGTTAAAGGCGAAGGCAGGCAGTTCTGCTGCGCGAAAAAGGCGATTGAAACCTACCGCGAAGAAATTCCCGGCGTAATCGACCAGGATCTTCCTCCCTTTGTCATTGCCGAAAACGGCGAGCCCGTGGGCAGGATAGTTGACGGCGACAGCGTCATTCTTTACAATTTCAGAGGTGACAGAGCCCTTGAAATCAGTATGGCGTTTGATTATGACAGCTTTGACAAGTTTGACCGCGGAGCGAAGCCCGATGTTGTTTACGCGGGTATGCTCCAGTATGACGGCGACCTTAAGCTCCCCGAAAAATATCTTGTCAACCCTCCCGAAATAAAGGAGACTCTCTCGGAGCTTCTCGTTTCTCACGGTATGACTCAGTTCGCCGTTTCCGAAACACAGAAATACGGCCATGTTACATATTTCTGGAACGGCAACAAGAGCGGCAAATTCAGCGAAGAGCTTGAAACATACCTTGAAATACCCTCCGACAAGGTCTCGTTTGACGAGCGCCCGTGGATGAAATCCGCTGAGATTACGGACGCGGTTATTGACGCGATGAAATCGGGCAAATATGATTTTATCCGCTGCAACTACCCCAACGGCGATATGGTAGGCCACACGGGCAGCCTTGACGCCACAATCACGGCAGTCGCCTCAGTTGACCTCGGCATTGCCAGGGTGCTTAAAGCCGCGGACGAGCTCGGTGTAACCGTGCTTATCACAGCCGACCACGGCAACGCCGATGAAATGCTTGAAAAGAACAAGAAAGGCGAGCTTCAGGTCAGAACGGCTCACTCGCTCAACCCCGTTCCCTTCATCATTTACTCAAAAAATGAATACACAATCAAAGACGGCAGTTACGGCCTTGCCAATGTCGCCCCCACGGTCGCAAAGATTTTCGGCATAAAACCGTACGGCAGCTGGCTTGACAGTATGATTTGAAAAAAGCATCATTACTTTCAGCACGGCGGCGGAAAATTTCCGCCGCTTTTTTGCATTTTAAGAATTTTAAATATTGACCGCGCGGCAAAAGTAAACTATAATATAAGAGTAAATTTTAAAAAACGAGGTGTAATTATGGAACCAATTATGCGAAGCGATAAACTTGCCAATGTTCATTCCGACATCAGAGGCCCCGTATTTGTTGAGGCTATGCGCATGCGCAAAGAGGGCATTGATGTTCTGCGCCTTAACACCGGCAACCCCGCCACATTCGGCTTCGGTATGCCCGACAGCGTTAAAAACGCCCTTTTAAACAACGCCGACAAAGCCGTTGCATACTGCGACCTCAAGGGTATGCCCGACGCCCGCGAGGCAATATGCAACTACCATAAGAGCAAGGGCATTGAGGGAATTACTCCCGACGATGTTTTTATCGGCAACGGCGTAAGCGAGCTTGTTACAATGTCGCTGACCGCTCTTCTCAACTACGGCGATGAAATTCTCGTTCCCGCCCCCGACTACTCGCTGTGGACCAATTCTGTCTGGCTCGCCGGAGCGAAACCGGTGCATTATATTTGCGATGAGCAGTCCGAATGGTACCCCGACCTTGAAGATATAAAAAAGAAAATCACCTCAAAAACAAGAGCTATTGTCATAATCAACCCCAACAACCCGACCGGCGCTCTGTATTCAAAGGATTTTCTTGAAAAACTTGTTCAGATAGCCAGAGAGCATAAGCTTATAATTTTCTCCGATGAGATTTACGACCGCCTTGTAATGGATGACCT
>ONON01000235.1 GCA_900319455.1 uncultured Eubacteriales bacterium | reverse complement strand
ATAAAACAATCCTATCGCAAAGCAGGAAAGCGAGAACACGGCAATTATCGCTGTATCAATAATAACCGGCACCGTTCCCTTGCCTTTCGCATACCAGCAAAGCGCTGCAAGAATCGGCGAAAGCAATGTGATACCGTACCATATCATCATATATGATAACGGATTGAATCCGCTGAACACTGCCGTATAAGTATGGTAAGCAACACACATTCCGGCAAAAAAGACGAAAACATTAAGTGCCGCCCGCAGAGCCGACGGGCTGAAAACAGCTGTCACCACGGCAATCAGCAGCCAAACGGCTAAATCGGAAAAGAAATTGCCGAGATCCGTCTTTTCAATCAGTCTGTGCCACCATATCGTACTGTCAAGCGCGAGGTTGTCCAGCCACTTGGCAATAACGCCGAGAACAATGCCTGCGGCGAAAACAAACGCGACAGAAATAATTGCGCTTTTTACAGAACATTGTTTCGGTGCGCGTATTTGATTTAATCTGTCTTTGACAGTTTTCGTTTTCGTCATATTATTAAAACTTTCTTGCGTTTTCATCTTTATTCAACTCCCCTCCGCCGATGATGGCAGCGTGAGGGTCGTGATGTGTCTGTCATTTTGATACCAGCTTCAAAAACTTAGTATCATTCATCTGCTCATTGGTAATATATTCTCCATCGCAGAACAAAGCATATGTCGTAATCGGTGTCGGAGCGTTCTGTGCCTGTTCCTTGCTCTCAATATGGATTGCCTTAAACGGGATGCCGTTTTCTTTTGCTGTGTGCTCCACAATCGGAACATACTTCGCATTGAACGGACACTGGCTGGTGTAATACAGAACATAGCCTGCTTCATCAACATGAGGATGCTTAGCGCAGTCCTTGAACTTAGGATAATCAGCGTCAGCAGAGAAAGGCAAGTACCACAACTGAATACCATTATCAGCCTCGTCACATACGGTAAAGCCCTTGTATTTCAGAAACTTAGGATCGGCAAGGAAAGGTTTTTTCTTGGCTGATGAAAGAATGCAAAGGCCCTGTTTTCCTTGGCTCTTGCTGTCCTCAATACAAGCACTCAGCAGATCATTGGAGTATCCGTGCCCCTTGAACGAGCCGGAGACCCACAGACAGTCGATATACATATATCCGTCTGCATCTATCGGATTCCATGCGTTTTCAGCAGGGATATACTCAATGAAGCACTTACCGCGTTCAACGCTTTTCAAAACTACAAGTCCTTCGTCAAACCGATCAGCAAGCCATGCCTTTTTGGAAGAAACCTGAATGTCCTTGTTGTTTGAGATGGCGCAGCAGATGTGCTCCTTTTCCAGATTTTCTTTTGTTACTCTAATGTATTCCATAGATTAATTCCTCCACTTTTCAAGACATCGAAACTACAGTTACAGTCCCTTTTGACAGCAGAACCACCGTCTCCACATGATTTGTATAAGGGAACATATCTACGGGTTGGATTTTTTTGACTTTATAACCGTTTTTTGTCAGGTAACCCAAATCGCGGGCAAGTGTTTCGGGGTTGCAGGATATATAAACAACGGTTTTCGGGGCGAGGGCAACAAGGGATGACAAAAACTTTTTGTCGCTTCCGGCTCTGGGCGGATCCATAAAAACAACATCCGCCTTCTCGCCCTGCCGCGCCGCCTCAAGCATAAACTCACCAGCGTCGGCTTTGACAAAGGCGATGTTTTCAATTTTGTTGCGTTTTGCGTTGAACACCGCGTCTTTTACTGCATCGCCGTTTAACTCCGCGCCCGTTACACTGCCCGCGTGTTTCGCGGCGGCAATACCTATTGTGCCGGTGCCGCAGTAGGCGTCAATTACGGTGCTGTTTTTATTGAGGCCTGCAAAAGAAATCGCCGTGTTGTAAAGAATCTCCGTCTGCGCGGGGTTTATCTGATAAAACGAGGAGGGTGAAATGCGGAAGGTACAGCCGCAAAGCCTGTCTTCGATATACCCCCTGCCGTAAAGGATTTCGCTGCGCCCGCCGAGAACCATACTTGTTTTGTGCGGGTTAATATTGAAAATAACGGTGGTAATTTCGGGAAACCGCTCAACGAGAGCGCCGGTAATTCGGTTTTTCATGGGAAAACGGGGATTCGCTCCCACAAAAACAACCATAATCTCGCCCGTTGAAAAGCCTCTGCGCACAAGCACATGGCGCAAAAAGCCCGCCTTGCTGTCTTCATTATACGGCAAAATCTCAAAGCGGGGCAGAAGAGAGCGGATGTAAACGGTGATTTCATCCGCCTTTTCATCTTCGGTCAGGCAGGAGTTGACATTAACAACATTGTGTGTGCCCGACTGATAAACTCCCGACACAATTTTTCCCGATCGGGTAAGCTGAAACGCCGCCTGCACCTTGTTGCGGTAGTGGGTAGGGTTTTGCATGCCGATTATTTCTTCCACACGGCAGAAACGCCCGAGCAGTTTTATGCAGCGGGCGGTCTTCCACGAAAGCTGTTCGGGGTATGTCATATTCATAAGCTGGCAGCCGCCGCATTTTTTTGCGTAGGGGCACGGCGCCTGCTCTTTTTTTGAAAGCGGTTTTTTGCTCATTCGTCAATAATAAAATCCACCGCCACACTTGTTTCGCGAACGGCGTGCATATGCGGCTTGACAACAGAGCAGTGATAAGGGTCTTTCTGATAGGCATCAAGCGCCGCCTTATCATCGACAACAACCTGAAGAATAACATCGTAGGAGCGCTCGGAATGAAGAAAATCCACACCGGCCTCGATTGAGCGCAGCTGAGGAACATTGCCCCGCATTGAGAGAAGAACCTGTTTTGCCTTTTCGCAGTTTTCAGGCGAATTGTCTTTGAGTTTGAAACATACAGTATGTTTAATCATAATGCTTTCCTTTCTCTTTCGGGTTCAGTATTCCAATCTGCAACCGACATAGTTTGTGCCGTCAAGGGCGCCGAGCGACGGATATTGGGCGGAAACATAATTCCCATCAAGTCCGGGGTTTTGCGTTACGCTGTTTTTCGCGTTAAAGGGCGCGCAGTAATCATAAAAGCAGTTGTTCTCCATTTTGCCGAAAGACATAAGAGCGGTAAAATTGGTGAAAAAGGTCAGTCACTTTGTTTCTTTTTTGCCGATTATGATATTGTTGCTGATATTCATATTCCACAGCATATCAAAATGGACGGGCTGAATATTGACAAGGGTGTTGTTTTCAAATGTAAAATCCTTCATCCCGAGAGCCATGCCGAAAAAGTTTTTTACAACAATAAGCGGTGTGTTGGCAAGGTTTCTGCTTATATTGTCATTGACCGACAGGCAGTGTTTAACTGAGTTGCCCGCGTTCCTTGTAAAACGGTCATACAGGCAGTTTTTGAGAAATCTGTTATTATCGTGAGAGTATATGTACTGATAGGTGTAGTTCGTTGTCCAGCCGTCAAAATCAACCGTCATTCCGTCCTGCCTGTTTGTTGAGCCGCTGATTTCACAATGATCCACCACACAGGAATCGCAGTGGCGGAACCATATCGGGGCGCAGGCGAAATTCGGATTTGTCGCGCAGTCTTTTATTAAACAGTTCTCGGCGGTTGAAAGGTAACAGGCGCCGAAAATAACCGCCCCCGCCCGGCAGTTTTCAAAAACACTGTCGGTAATGTGAATGTTGTAATTATAATCCGTTTCCGGGTTCTGCACCACGCTGAAGCCCTCATCGTCATTTCCGTTTGAGTGTATTCCGTAAGCGCAGTCTTTGACTGTTATCCGGCTGATTTCTATGTTGTGAACCCTGCTGTCGCGTTCGGCGTTGTTAATGTTTATCGCCGAAAAAAAGGTGTTGATTTCTTCAAGCTCCTCTTTCGATATGTCAAAAAAGTCGCAGTCCGAAACAGTGATGTGTGAAACATCCTCATCACCGGCCATAAAATATATTGCGCAGCCGCGAGGGGTGCTGAAACGCAAATCCGAAATGTTCCAATAGCTTACATCAACAAAAAACAGAAGAATAACATATTCATTGTCATCGGTTATGAGCGGTTTTTCGCCCTCTCCGTACGCAGAGAGCGTTACGGGTTTGCCTTCATCTCCGCCGGCGGGCATTTTTATTCCCCCTTCAAAGGTTTGCCCCCGTTTAAGCAGAATTGTGTCGCCGGGTTTTATTTCACCCTCATTTTCACAGATTCTGCTCAAAGTCCGCCACGCCTCATTCTCACTTAACCCGCTGTTTTCATCGCTGCCGTTCTCGGCGTCAATATAGTAAACAGAGCCGGGCGAAGAATCTTCGGCGTATGCCGACACGCAAAAAAGGAACGCCGTAAAAACAAAAAACAGAATTGCGGTAATTGCTTTTTTCATAATACATACCCCTCGGATGAAATTCAGCTGCTGTGAATTTTATATAACCCGTGCTGCCCTCGGATTTATTTCTTTATTTTGCCCCAGTATTCTTTTGCCGCCTGCTCATTTTTGTTGTCGCCGAACTCATAATACACACGGTCTTTTATCGCGTCGGGAAGATACTGCTGTTTAACCCAGTGGTTCGGGAAGGCGTGGGCATATTTATAGTTTTGCCACTTGTTCGGGTTATCTTCCCCGTCATAATGCTTGTTTTGGAGCTGCCGCGGCACGGGGCCTGTCATTCCCCGCTGAACATCCGCCATCGCGGCGTCTATCGCTCCCGCTCCGGAGTTTGATTTGGGTGAATTGCAAACAAGAATTACCGCGTCCGCAAGCGGGATTCTCGCCTCCGGCAAGCCGACAGCCATGGCAATATCCACCGCCGCCTTGACTATGGGGATAATCTGCGGATAGGCAAGGCCTACATCTTCACAGGCGCACACCATAAGACGGCGGCAGGCCGAGGGGAGATCCCCCGCCTCAAGAAGCCTTGCAAGGTAGTGAAGGGCGGCGTCGGGATCGGAACCGCGCATTGATTTCTGATAGGCTGAAACAATATCATAATGCTCGTCGCCGTCGCGGTCATATTTCATAGCGCTTTTCTGAGTGAGCTGCGAAGCGATTTCAAGAGTAATATGCTTTTCTCCGCCGCCGGAAGCCGCGAGGCAGCAAAGCTCAACGGCGTTCATCGCCTTGCGCACATCTCCGCCGCAAGAACGGGAAATGTATGCCGTTACTCCGTCGTCTATATCATATTTTTCTTTTCTTTCCTCGCTTAAAAAGTCGAACGCCCGGATAACCGCGCGCTCAATTTCCTGAGCGGGCACGCTTTTGAACTCAAACACGGTAGAGCGTGAGAGAATGGCGTTATAGACATAAAAATACGGATTCTCGGTAGTAGAAGCGATAAGGGTTATTGAGCCGTTCTCAATATATTCAAGCAGAGTCTGCTGCTGTTTTTTATTGAAATACTGAATCTCGTCAAGATAAAGAAGGATTCCGTTAGGCGCCAGAAAGGTGTCAAGCTTGGCTATCGCCTCTTTAATGTCGGCTGTGCCGGCGGTTGTACCGTTGAGTTTTACAAGGCAGCGGTCGGTCGCCTTCGCGATTATGCCGGCAAGCGTGGTTTTGCCCACGCCCGAAGGGCCGTAAAACACCATATTGGGGAGCTCGCCCGATTTTATGATATTGCCGAGCGGCTTCCCTTCGCCGAGCAAATGCTTCTGCCCGACAATATCTTCAATTTTCTGAGGTCTCAGCCTGTCGGCGAGAGGAGAGGCCATAAACACACCTCCGTTTCGGATAATGGATGATGGATACAGGATGTCAGCTGTTTGAATATAATTTCAGATTTCGATTTTACGATTATTCTTGCCTCTCCCTTTGGGGGGGCCGGATATCCAAAGAATGCCTGACTTCAAAAAGGGCGGCTTTGCCGCCCTTTTGTTAAAATACTATTCTTTTGCCAATGTATTCATCAAGCTCTTCAATTTTAATGCGCACCTGCTCCATTGTGTCGCGGTCGCGAACTGTCACGCAGCCGTCCTGCTGAGAATCAAAATCATAGGTGATGCAAAGGGGCGTGCCGATTTCATCCTCTCTGCGGTAGCGCTTGCCTATAGAGCCGGTTTCATCGAAATCGACCATATATTTTTTCTGAAGGCTCTCATACACTTTAAGAGCGTCGTCGCTGAGCTTTTTGGAAAGCGGCAGAACAGCCGCTTTGAAGGGGGCGATCGACGGGCTGAGATGAAGCACCACGCGGGTGTCGTTCTTCTCCGCGTCAAGCACCTCTTCGTCATAAGCCTCGCAGAGCAGCGCAAGCACCGTTCTGTCAAGGCCGTAGGTGGATTCGATAATGTAGGGGATGAACTTTTCGTTTGTGTCGGGGTCAAGGTATTCCAGCTTCTGGCCGCTGTATTCCTGATGGCGTGTGAGGTCAAAATCGGTTCTGTTGTGCGTGCCGTTGATCTCTCCCCAGCCGAAGGGGAAAAGGAACTCTATGTCGCAGGCAGCTTTCGCGTAGTGCGCGAGTTTTTCGTGGTCGTGGTAGCGCAGATGCTCGGGAGCTATTCCTAAATCCTCAAAATACTTTTTGCCGTATGCCTTGAAATAATCATAAAGCTCTCCGTCGGTGCCCTCTTTGCAGAAGGTCTGAAATTCCATCTGCTCAAACTCGATTGTGCGGAATGTGAAGTTGCCGGGAGTAATCTCATTGCGGAACGCCTTGCCTATCTGACCGATTGAGAAAGGCAGTTTGGCGCGCATTGTGCGCTGAACATTCTGGTAGTTGACATATTCGCCCTGGGCGTTTTCGGGGCGCAGGTAAATAACGCTTTTTGAGTCGTTGGTAACGCCGCGGAAGGTCTGGAACATAAGGTTAAATTCGCGAATGTCGGTAAAATTGTGCTTGCCGCAGTTGGGGCAGGGTATTGAATGATCCTTGATATATTGGAACATTTCCTCCTTTGTCATGCCGTCGGCATGAGCGTCGGGGTCGAAATCGTCAATAAGGTTGTCGGCTCTGTGGCGCATTTTGCACTCTTTGCAATCAAGCAACGGATCCGAAAAGCTCGCTACATGACCGCTCGCCTCCCACACTCTGGGGTGCATAAGAATATCCGCGTCAACCTCATAGCTGTTTCTGCGCTCCTGAATAAAGCGCTTGCGCCAGGTGTCTTTTACATTGTTCTTCATTCTCGCGCCGAGGGGGCCGTAATCCCATGTGTTGGCAAGCCCGCCGTAAATTTCGCTGCCCGCAAAAATAAAGCCTCTCTGTTTGCAGAGGTTTACTATTTTTTCCATTGTTTTTTCGGTGTTTTTCATTTAATGCTCTCCCTAAGTTAAATGACTCATATATAACGCAAAATATAATAAAATAAAAAATATTAATTGTCAATATTTTATAAAATCCGATTGCAAATATCATAGAATCTGATATTTACAAAGCATTTTTAATCTGCTATTATTTGAAATGGATTTGAATATTCGATGAAAGGACTGTCTGTTATGAAAAAAACATTGCTCGGAATAATCTCGGTTATGCTTGTTGTTTCAATGCTTTTCGGTATGACTGCAATGACCGCGCAGGCTCAGCAGGACGCCGGCAAGAGAGTCGGCTCAACCCTGCTCGGCGGAATAGTGACCGGTCTGCTCGGCGGAATAAACGCTGTTTTCCCCGACGCGAAGAGTTTTATTGACAAAAAAGATTTTGAAAATGACACTTTTTACGGCGGCACGGAGGAATTTCTTGACGAGCCCGCCGAAAACGCCGCGTGGAAGCTCGGCTACTCAAATGTGAGCCTTGTTCCCGACGACTGGAAGAGCTACACCTATTACCTCGGCGGCTACATTGTTATTGAAAACCTTTTCACCAACAACATTGACAATGTTATCGACGATATGAAGGCGAGAGTAATCGCTATTGAAGACGGCAGCGGCAGAGGTGTCTCCGTTTTTGCGACAATCGACTGTATCGGTATGACCAACGGCGACATTAAAAAAATCCGTCAGGCTCTCGTCGAAAAGGCGGACGGCAAATATGATTTTGCCGCAATAAATGTTGAATCCACCCACGCCCACTCCTGCGTTGATACCGAAGGCCTCTGGACAAACCTCTTTGCAAAGGTATTGAAAAACATCCCCCGCGCCCTCACTCACATCGGCACTCCCGAACAGGGTACCGATGAAAAATATATGAAAATGCTTTATGACAGAGTTTCCGACGCTATGCTCGAGGCGTGCGACTCAATGGTAACCGGCACAATGACCTACGCCCGCAAGGATATAGGCGACCAGTATTTCAACAACAAGAACCGCTCCTCCGCCTCCGCTCTGATGACGGATATGGTTCGCCTCGCTTTCACACCCGACGACGAATCTCTCGCCCCGACCTACATCATCAACATAGCGGCGCACCCCGATGTCGCGGGGCTTGCGACCGACTTCGTGCTTGACAAAGACGCGGTGAACACAGGCAGACAGCTCAGCGGCGAATATCCCTATTATATGGGCGAAACCCTTGCCGAGGCGGGCGTCAACTGTATGTTCTTCAACGGCGCAATAGCGGGAATCTACATCGCGAGAGGCGCAACAAACGACAGCCAGCCCGATTACTGGAGGGCGGAGCAGTCCGCGAGATACGGCAGGGAAATGGCAAAAATCGCGCTTGCGATGACAATGACTCTCGACGAAATAAAGACGGGCGACCTCAAAGATATTCTTTACAACGAAGAAGTAATCAACAAAGAAATGGCTTATGTTGAAGAAAACGGCGGTGAATACACTCTCTGGTGCGAAAACTGGGAGCCCGTTGAGGAAGTTGATGTTGACCCGATTTTCAACATTGTTATAAAAGAAGTTTTCGTTCCCGTCACAAACCCCTTCATCATCCTCGCGGGCAAGCTCAATCTCGCAAATTACAAGGTTCTCAAAGCGGGCTTCAAAAAGTATGAAATCTGCACCGAGGTCGGCTATGTCGAATTCGGCAGACAGCTCAAAGCGGTTATGATGCCCGGCGAGGTTGTTCAGGACCTTGTTGTGGGCGGCACCTCGCTTACCGCGGAGGATTCCTATTCGGGAACCGCTTTCCCGTACGCTCCCCTGACCGAAATCTTCGGCGATGACGAGCTTATCTGCTTCGGTCTGGCAAACGACGCCGTAGGCTACATTGTTCCGGATAACGACTACTGTATGAGTATTGCTTTTGACCATTACCAGGAGCTTATCTCTCTGGGCAAAGGCGTTGCGAGCGCCCTTGTCAAGGAGCTCTCCGAAATAGCCGCGCAATACGCGGACTGATCGCGAAAAACAATTAAACATTAACGGCTTGCGAAACCAACCGCAAGCCGTTTTTCTTGTTTTATTCTTTTATTCTGTGACCGTTTTTGATTTTAACCCTGCCGACAACCGGAAGCACCGCGTAGCCGGCAAGAGCGTCACCGTCAATTTCAATATGAATATCAACTGTTTTTTCCGGAAACAGCGGCGTTTTCACCGCGGCGTCTATTGTGCCGCCCTCTTCTTTGAGTGAGATCACCTCGATTTTGCTTAAATCAAAACCGCGCACAACGCCGCGAAAGCCGTATTCCCCGTTGTTGTCAAATATTTCTACCCTGCCTGTTTCTTTGAAAAACAGGGTGTCAACGCTTGCTTCCCACAAGCCGAGTGCCGTCATAACGCACCTCCGGTTTATTTCTGATTTTTGCGGCCGCCGGTTATTTTATGTAAAATCGGTGTCAAGCGCTATCTGAAGGCTGTAACCGGGGATTTGAGCGCTTACCCTGTCACAGACCTGAGCGTAAACCGCGTTTCTGTCGGGAGCGTCAAAGCTCACAACAATATCGAAGCGGACAGTCTTCTCCGCCGGGTCAATGTAAAACCCGTGCATTTCAACAACATAGGGCACATTCATCACAATTTCTTTAATCCGCGCGCGCGCTTCCGCGGCTTCGGGGTTCTTTGTGTTTACGCTGTAAATTCCTACACCTGTAAGAATAACATCATATTTTTCGTAAACCGCGACCGTCACTTTCCGTATCAGCCGGTCAAGGTCGTCGGCGTTTAAGGTGTCGGGTATTTCAATGTGAACGCTGCCCGTATATGTGTCGGGGCCGTAGTTGTGAAGAACAAGGTCGTAGGCGCCGCTTATTTCGGGGAAGGAGAGTATGGTTTTTTTAATGTTGCCCACAAGCTCCGGGTCCGCGCTTTCTCCGAGAATTTTTGAGAGAGTTTCCCTGAGCATATCTACGCCCGATTTTATGATTATAACGCCGATAACGGTGCCGAGCCACGCCTCAAGCGAGATATGAAAAATAAGGTAAACCGCCGCCGCCGCGAGAGTGGCCGCGGAAATCACCGAGTCAAGCAAAGCGTCTTTGCCGGAATTTACAAGTGAGTCGGAATTGACCTTTTCCCCGGTGTGTTTTACAAAAATCCCGAGCAGTATTTTGGTGATTATCGCGGCGATAACTATAACAAGCGATGCCTTTGAGTAATCGGGGGTTTCGGGGCTGATTATTTTTTTAACCGACTCGACAAAAGCGGTTATTCCCGCGTAAAGAACAAGCACCGAAATAACCATAGCGCTTAAATACTCCGCTCTGCCGTGGCCGAACGGGTGCTTTTTATCGGCGGGTCTTCCCGCGTATTTCGCGCCGATTATCGTAATAACCGAGCTTGCCGCGTCACTGATATTGTTGACCGCGTCGGTCGTAATGGCTATGGAACGGGACGCCATACCTACAAACGCCTTGAAAGCGGCGAGCATAACATTGACCGCCACACCGATAATTCCGGTGCGCACTATTGTTTTATCACGCGGAACGGCCGCTGTTTTCATCTGCTCAACGGCGGATTCTTCCCGCTCTGCCGTATTGTTTTTTTCATCCACCGCAAACATTCCTTTCTTTGAGAACCTCTCTGCCGCATTTCCCCGTCAGGTGTTCGACCGTAATTTCAACGCAGTACATTGTGTTTGCGGCTATGACCTCGTCGGTTTCTTTTTTGCATTCCTCGGGAAAATCACGCGAATATTTTTTGCCGACCAGCCCGGCTATCCGGCGCAGGTTTTTCTCGTCATCAACAATTTCAGCCGTGCCGAAGGCAATTACGCTTATATATGCCGTTGTTCTTTCACGCGGCATAACATCATCACGCGAAACCACGCAGAAAGACACCTTGGGGTTGTTTTTTATCGCGTCGATTTTATGCCCCTGCCTCGCGCAGTGAAAATAAATCTTACCGTTACTGTAAACATGGCTTACGGGCACGGCATAAGGATAGCCGTTATCGCCGCTTAACGCAAGCACACCGTGAGACGCCTCTTTTAATATTTGTTCGCTCTCCTCTTTTGTGAGCTGCTGTTTTATTCGCCTCATTTCACGAAACATATTATCATCTCCTTTTTGTGTGTTTTTCGGGAATTACAGATTCGGACTCCCTTTTTGGAGGAACAGGTGTACTGTGAATACCTCTGCGAAGCATAAGTGCCGACCGGGCCGGCAGGTGAGAACCCTGTCGAGCGTCAGCGAGACTGAGGGAGTAAACTCCGTTCTTCCTGCAATCTGCTCTGTACTTCTCTGTCTATTGCCGCGCAAACCTCATAAAAGTTTTTATCAATATCAATGTTTGGAAACCGTATCACTTTAATTCCCTGTCTGTTTATGCAGACAGTTCTTCTTTCATCTTTTTTGATTTTATTTTCTTCATAATGTCCTCCGCCGTCAAGTTCTGCGGCGAGTTTAGCTTTGCCGCAATAAAAATCCACAATAAAACTGTCTATTGCTTTCTGCCTTTGAAAGCGAGGTGTATATGATCGCAAAAATTCATACCAGAGCTTGTTTTCCCACGGAGTGGCGTTTTTTCGGAGTTCCTGTGCTTTTTTGATAAGATCTCCATTGTATTTAATCATTTTATTACTCCCTCCGTCTTGCTCGCTTCGCTCACAATCCACCTCCCCCAAAGGAGGAGGCTACCCTCTCCGGCTCCCTTGTGGAGCCCCTTTAAGCTTCGCTTTTTTGTACGGATTTATCTTTTATAAGCCCTTTTTTTGCCCTGAAATAGAACATCAGCAGCACAAAAAAAGTAACTCCCCACGAAAGCGGATATGACCAGTAAAGAAAAACAAGCGTGCGGTTGTGCGGCAGAACAAAGAACACCCAGAGTATTCTCAGCCCGCACGCCAGAAGAAGGGAGATAAGCATAGGCTCCACGCTTCTGCCCATGCCGCGCAGCTGACAGCCGCCCACATCCATAAGTGAGCAGAACACAAAAAACGGCATAATAAACCTCATTCTCTGCACCGCTATTGCCGCCACTGCCGGGTCGTTTGTGAAAATACCGGTTATCTGCTTTGACAAAGCAAATCCCGCCGCCTCTATTGTTATCGCGGTAACCGCGGCGCACAACAGACAAATCCGGTAAACCCTGCTTACATTTTCATATTTTTTCGCGCCGATATTCTGTGAGGTAAAGGTCATTGTTGTTTGCGCGACCGCGTTTGTGCAGGTGTAAATGTAGCCATCAAAATTCGAGCCCGCGGCAATGCCCGCCATGGCGGCGGAACCGAAGGTGTTGACATTGCTTTGAATAATGATGTTTGAAACGGAGAACAGCATATTCTGAACACCCGCGGGTATTCCTATTCTCAAAATTGCCTTGAGTTCTTTTTTGTTAAAACGCAGTTCCTTTATTTTCAGCCTGCAATCGCTGTCAAGGCGGCACAGATAAAAAACAGCCGCTGCCGCCGCGAGAGTTTGTGAAATAACGGTAGGTATTGCAACACCCGCGACGCCCAGTTTCAGCACAATAACAAAAACAAGGTTCAAAATCACATTCACAACGCCGGTTGTTGAAAGAATGATGAACGGACTTTTTGTGTCGCCCGTTGCCCTGATTACCGACGCGCTGAAATTGTAAATCAGTAGCGCGGGCGCACCCAGAAAATACAGCTTTAAATAAAGTGAGGCAAGGTCAATTACATCCGGCGGCACCTTCATCAGCTCAAGCATCAGCGTGCTGCCGAAAAAGCCGATAACGCAAAGCACAACGCCCGAAACCGCCGAGAGCAGTATGGCGGTGTGAACGCAATCATGTGTTTTTTTCTTATCTCTTTCGCCTATATGTTTGGCTGTTATAACGCCGCTGCCCATTGACATACCTATAAACAGGTTGACAAAGAGATTAACAAGCGAGCCTGTTGAACCGACCGCCGCGAGCGCCTCTTTGCCCACAAATCTGCCCACAACGGCAATATCGGCCGAGTTGTATAAAAGCTGTAAAAGCCCCGTAAACATCAGCGGAACCGCAAAGACCAACACTTTTTTCAGGAACGGCCCCTGTGTCATATCAATATGATTTTTTCGTGTCATAAACGCAGTTGTTTCCGATATTCTTTAAATTTTTATTTCTCAAACGGCACCGCCGCGGGCAGTGTCGCGCCCCTGCCTTTTTCATCGGGAAAAGGTGTCAGATCATCATCCCTCACGGCGTTTCTTTCTTCCCGGCTGCGAAAATCGGGAACAAGAAAATTCTCGCCGTGATTAAGGCAGCTTCGCCACGCGAGAATCGCCGTTGCCGACATATTTACCGCGCGGTAAACATCAAAAAACGGCTTTTTGCCTTCAAGCAGATACTCCTTTATATTCTGCACAACGCGGTAGTCTCCTCCGCCGTGCCCGGAATTTTTTGCCTTTTTATCATCTTTTAAAACCGGTTTGTAAAGGGCTGTGTTTTTCTTCCGCCCGGCGGGCTTTGTGTGTTCGTGCCAGAACTGACGCACTTTGCCGCCGGGAATATATCCGCCCGCCTCAACACCCGAAATGTCACCGCATACTCTGTATCTGCCGTAATCGGAAGCCATCGCGGTGCAGCCCGTGAACCTTGCGGTCATTCCGTTTGTCATCTCACACAGCATATGAGCCGCTCCGTCGTAATTGTGCCGCCACTCGCGTATCTCATAAAGCAGGTCGGAGTGCGCCGCCCTCGCGGAAACATAGCGCACCTCCGTTTTGGTTATATACATAACGGGACCGAGCGAGTGTGTAAGGTAGTATGTTCTCGGCATCCACGCCCGCCAGTGGTATTTGCCGGGGGTCAGCCTGCGCAGTTCCTCATTGTTGCCGGAGTGGTTATATTCACCTTCGGCGTAAAGCAGAGAGCCCAGGGCGCCCTCCCTCGTTATTTCCTCCATTTTAAGCATTTCGTTTGTAAACGGATAATTTTCGCAAAGCATATATTTTCTGCCCGTTTGTTCAACTGTTTCAACAAGCTCAACACATTCTTTAAGCGTTGAGGCGGCGGTGCATTCGCTGAAAACATCGAGCCCGCCGTTCATGGCTTTTATTGCGAAAGGGGCGTGCTGATGAAAGTAGTTCGCGAGAAAAACGGCGTTCATCCCGTTCTCTTTTCCGAAAGCGACAAACTCGTCAAAATCCGTGAATTTCGCGATTTTTTCAAGCCTTTCGTCGCCGCACAGCTCATCAATGTTTTTGTCGCAAATTGCGACAATTTCAATTTCGGGCTCGTCAAGCATAAGCCCGATATACGAATTGCCTCTCCACGCGCCGAAAACGCCGATTTTTATTAAAGCCATAAAGAAAGCCTCCGTCAGCTGTTCGCTTTGTTTTCCGTTTCTGTTATGCTTTCGTTTTCGGCGTGACGGGCGGCTCGCATTTCCTCAAGCTCCTTATACATCTGCTCTTTCTTTTCACCCTCAATGCCGTAAAGTGTTTTGAGAATAAGGGCTTTGAGAAGGTTGGCAAGCGAATAACCGAACAGCAGAAAAGCGAGCAGCCACAAGCAGGTTGTCAGATATGTAGGCTGTGCCTGCATTGTTTTTACCAGGTCGCCCTCCGCCGACGAACGGTAACCGACCCACGCAATAAGGAAGGGTATCGCGAGTTCCTTTAAGTAATTCAGTCCCGTATTTATCCAACCGGGAACAATGCCCTGTATTGCCTCCATACGGTCGCCGGTCTGCCATTCAAGGTAGTCAAAATACTCAACATCAAAATGCGACGCCGAAAGCTCCTGAATGCCGATACCCACTCCGAAAAGGAAATAGAATACATAGAAGAAAATGCTGTTCCAGCCCGAAAAAAACATCAGACCCATCTTCGCCTCGGCAAAGCAAATAAGAAAAAGCACGCTTGCGGAAATCAACGAATACGGTCCGCAGAATTTAAGCAGTTTTGTGGGCTCGTGCTTCTGCGAAAGCTTCGCGGTAATCACATTGCCGACAACCGTTCCTACAGCGGTGGGAAGGGTGAGAAGCAGGTTCTTGGACGAACCGACTGTAATAGCGGCGAGAAAAGTGCTGAATTTGCCGAGCGCCGCGAAGTTGTTGACCCACGCCATATACTGGTACGCTCTGTAATTTCTGTATTTGAACAGCGAAAAAAGCGCTTTTGAAACCTTGATTTTTTCTTTTTTCGGCAGTTCTATGCGTTCGTGGCAGAAAAGGCCGCACATAAGGTTGCCGAAAGCGGTGACAATGGCGGCAACAACGGCAAGCGTCATGTACATCTTATTTTTATCATCGCTGAACAGGCCGTAAACAAATGTGCCGAGATACGCTGCGCCGTAACCGACATAATAAGAAAGTCTCCACACGGTGGCAACCGTCTTTTTCTCCTTGGGGTTTGGTGAAATAACCTGCGCCACATTCTGGCCCACATTGTTGAAAGCGTTGAAAACGGTCTGGCACAGGGCTATGCCGTAACGGAACATTATCATTCTCTCAACCGACCAGCCTTTGGGAACATAAAAATAAAGAACCGTAAGCGCGAATATCGGTATGAGGCATATTATGTACCACTGACGGTATCTGCCCCAGCGGCTCTTCCATTTCTGAACGACAACGCCGACAACAATGCCGATTAAAATGCCCGCCGCGGTTGTAAGAGTAGTCTGCACGGCGAGAATTTTCGCTATCCTGTCGGAATCAACGCCGACGGGGCCGAAATACAGCTCATGTAAAAACGCGGCGGCGAGCGTGCCGGTAAGGGTGGTGCCGAACATTCCGCCTATGCGCGCGAGCATAAGGCAGATATACTCAAACCTTGTCACATTCTTTGCGCGGTCCGCGGGCAGTGCGTTTTCGGGTGCCTGTTGAATTGTGCTGTTCTCCATAGTATTCCTCCGGTTTTTATGTTTTAAAATCAGTTCATAACGCGGGTAAACATTTCGTTTATCTTTTCACGAAGCCCGCGGTAATCCTCGCCCTCGAGAGCGGGGTTTTCTTTAAGCATCTTCTGCGCCGCCTGCCTTGTTTCGCGCAACACGGCAGTGTCGGTCATCATATCGGCAATTTTCAAATCCGGCAAACCGTGCTGGCGCGAGCCGAAGAAATCGCCCGGACCTCTCTGTTTGAGATCCTCATCCGCTATTTTGAAGCCGTCCGCGGTTGAACACATCACTTTAAGCCTGTGAACGGCGTCTTCATTCTGAGCGTCCGAAATAAGGATACAGGTGGATTTATGCTCCCCTCTGCCTATTCTGCCCCTGAGCTGATGAAGCTGTGAGAGACCGAAACGCTCGGCGTTCTCAATAACCATTATAACTGCGTTGGGCACATCAATGCCCACTTCAATAACCGTAGTTGATACAAGAAGCTGAATATTCCCTTTCGCGAACTCGTTCATAACGGCGCGTTTTTCATCCGCCTTCATTTTGCCGTGAAGCAGGCCGACCGAAAACCCTCTGAAAAAGCCGTCGGAAAGTTCTTTGTAAAGCTCGTGCGCCGAAATCAGCTCCCGCTCCTCGCTCTCCTCAATAAGCGGGCACACAATATAGCCCTGCCTGCCTTCCACAAGGTGCTTTTTCACATAGCCGTAGGCTCTTTCTCTTTTTTCGGAATTTACACAGTAAGTCTCGATTTTCTGCCTGCCCTTGGGCAGTTCGTCAAGCACACTCAAATCAAGGTCGCTGTAAATAATCAGCGCAAGCGTTCTCGGAATGGGCGTTGCCGACATAACAAGGGTGTGCGGCTGTTCGCCCTTTTCGCCGAGAGCCGTTCGCTGATTTACGCCGAAACGGTGCTGTTCATCGGTAATTACAAACCCCAGTCTGCCGAACCGGACATCTTTTTGAATAAGGGCGTGAGTGCCTACGGCAAAATCCGTTTCGCCGCTCAGCAACCGGTTTTTTATTGCCTTTTTTTCCGCCGCGGGGGTGGACCCCGTAAGCAGCTCGACTTTTATATCGGTGTTTTCAAAAAACCTCAAAAATGTTTTGTAATGCTGCTGCGCGAGAACCTCCGTGGGAGCCATAAGCGCGCTCTGCCATCCGTTTTTCGCGGCGTTATAGACAAGCGCGGCGGCAACAGCGGTTTTGCCGGAACCGACATCGCCTTGAAGCAGGCGGTTCATAGGCACGGTAAGCTTCATATTCTCAACACATTCGGCAACGGCCCTTTTCTGCGCGTTTGTCATCTCAAAAGGCAAAAGTGAAAAGAAATCTTTTGTGAAATCACCGGGAATAACGCAGGCAGTGGTTTTGCTGTTTTTGCTTTTAAGGCGCATAAGGCCTATCTGAAGCATAAGCAGTTCTTCAAAAATCAGTCTTCTTTTGGCTTCCTCAAACAAATCCTCGCTTTCGGGCGCGTGCATATTGCGAAGCGCGCTTTCAAGCGGCATAAGGCAATAGGCATCGCGCAGGCTGACCGGCAAAAAGTCGGTAAGCTCCGTGCAGTCAAGCGCGGTTAAGGCAAGTTTCTCAACAGCCTTGGAGTTGAGCCCTTCCGTCTGACGGTAAACAGGGCGTATTCTCTCACCACTTTCCGCCTTTTCAAATGAGGGCGATGACATCTCGGCGGTATATGCTCTGATTTTAACCTTGCCGGCAAAAATATATTCCTCGCCCTCAACAAGCATATCTTTAACATATTTATTGTTGAAAAAGGTGAGATTCATCAGCATATATCCGTCGGTGACCTTTGTTTTGTAAATCGTCATACCTTTGCGGATTTTATGCTCCGTAACCGGCATACAGACGGCGGCGCGTATAACATTTACCTCCCCCTCAACCGCCTCGGCTATGCTCACGGTTTTGCTCCGGTCATCATAAGCGCGGGGAAAAAAGTAAATAAGATCCCCGACGGTGAAAATTCCGAGCTTTGAAAGTTTTGCCGCCCTTTTTTCACCGACACCTTTGAGATATTTTATCTGTGTGGAAGTTTTGAGAGTTTTCTGTTTTGAAGTGCCGGTCAAATCAGTCATCCTTTATAATGTTCCATCTGTCAACATTGGCGTAAACATCAAAAATACAGCTTGAAGAATCGCCGTAATCAATGGAGTTTGTGTAAAGCGCGAGCCCGGAGCGGTAACAAAGCGGTATGAAGGGGAGCTCCGATGAAAATTCGTTTATAAAATCCATAGGCTCGCACTCGCCCGAAAGCATCTGTTCATATCTTGCGAAAGAGAGCTCCTGCGTATTCTGTGTTACACCGTATGAGCATCTGCCGCCCTTGAAAAGCGGATATAAATTCATATTGTCCGTCAGGCGGACTTCGCCTATATACATATCGAAATCGCCGTTTCTCACCGCTGTGTAAAAATCCTCTCTCGCCAGCGAATAAACCATAACCGTAATGCCCGCCTGCGCCAGCATATCCCTTATTTGCTTTGCCGCTTCGAGTTTAAACCCGTTTTCACCGTTGACAATAAGGGAAAAAGGGATTTTGCCGGGGTTGTTTTCACTCTGCTCAAGCAAAGATGATATGTCGGAGTTCTCGACTGTCGGCGCTCCGTCCGTGCCTGAGATAATATACCATTCCGGGTTAAAGGGTGAAGCGGCCGCCTTCGCATGCCCCTGAAAAGCGCTTGTTACAATTTCATTCCGGTCTAAAGCGGCGCTGACCGCTCTGCGGATAAGAGGATCCGCCAGATATTCGTTTGACCCGTTTATGCCGAGATAAACCAGATTGTTCATAAGCACATTCTGCGTTTTGGCGTTGACTCTTGTGTAGGTGCCGTTCGCGAGCTCATCAAATGAAAAACAGGTGCTTCCTATTTCAAGTGAAGAGTTTGTAACGGTTGAATCCTTGATTTCGGTAAGCTCAAAGCAGGTAATCGCGGGCGAAAACCCTTTGCGCTCGGGGTTGATTTTCAGCAGAAGCCTGCCGGAATCCTCCGTAAATATATATCTGCCGGCACCCGTCGGGCGGTTTTCATCGGAGCCCTCTTTGATAATCGGAAAGGTCAGACAGTTCTGCGCGAAAATATCGGGCTCGGCAAGACTGAAAATCATATTTGACGGGTTGGGCGTTGTTACATCGGTAAAATTCGCAAGCCTTTCGCCGTAGGTTTCGGATTTTTTTGCAAGCTCAAATGAATAAATAATATCACTTTGCCTGACAGGCGTGCCGTCGCTGAATTTCGCAGAGGTGTCAAGCATAACATTCACCGTGCCTGTTCCGCCCGCGCTGCCCTTCGCGACCGCGCCGTTGAGATTGTAGGCAGAATCAAGCGTAAACAGGCCGTCATAAACGAGCGACAGCAGGCGGATGTTTACGGAGCTTTTCGCTTCATAGGGGTTGAGTGAATCGTTTTTTGCATAGACAAGCCTTGCCTGGGCAAGAAGGGACCCGTCCTCGTTTGTGGAAGGCTCCGCCGGAGCGGTTGTCACGGCGCCGGGCAACTGCAGATTGATTTTTTTACCGGAACAGGCGCTGAAGGCCAAAGCGGGAATCAGCGCCGAAAGAAGAATACACACTAATTTTTTCATAATATCTCCGAAAAAATATGTTTGGGCCTTTGCCGTAAAAATT
>ONON01000266.1 GCA_900319455.1 uncultured Eubacteriales bacterium | reverse complement strand
GAGCAGTTTTTTAATAGTGAAATCATCATGTAAATAATTCACTTTAGAAGAAAAGAAGGTTGACTGGTTTTCAGTCAACCTTCTTTAATGCGGGAACCCCTTCGGCGGTCCTTTTTTTCAATAAAAATATTATTATAATGTGATAAACGGGATTGAAACGCCGAGCATAGGCAGAATTATCTGAAGAATTTTCCAAAAAAGCGAAATGTTGAAATAATAGACAGGCACACTGAAAACCGTGCTGTCAAAATCTGTTGAGAAGTCCGAAAGTGTAAACCCGATGTATTCACCGGCGTTGTCTGAAAGCAATATTTCGCAGAGTCTGCCGTTTTCATCATAATAGAATGAGCCGGATGTTCCGACAACAACTCCCTTGAAATTTTCACAAATACAGTTTTTGTTGTTTCTTATTTCGCTTGTTGTTGTCAGTGTGAAGGCCGAGAGTGTCGGGTCATCAACAAATGATTTGAAAATCTTCTGAAAGAGTTTGACTCCTCCGATGGCAGGCGCGAATGTAATATCGGCGCCTGAAAAGGTCAGGTAACTGAAGAACCGTGAGAAAATAACGCTGATGGATGAATCGGCATACAAAACCTTTATACCTTTATCCGTAAAGTCACAAAGAATTTTGTCACCTTTCAGGTCATCGTAAAAATCAAATTTAATGTTGTTGGTAACAGCACCGCTGTTGTAGCTGAAGCTTGTAACGCTCGCCTTGAATTTGCCCGATTGCGAAATAAGCGACAAGACCTGCTCTGTTCTTGATCCCGATGATTGCGCGAAAACAGTCAGCGTGAATGAGAACGCCATTACAAACGCCAGAATCAATGCCGTAAATTTGTTTGCTTTTTTCATAGTAATCTCCTCTTTTTATTTTTTTGTTCCGGTTTCACTTATAAAGTATAACATAACAAATGTAAAAATTCAACAAAAAATAAAGCGGCGAGTTTATCACCGCTTTAAATGTTATGTGCTGTTTAAACTGACTGGTTGTTGCTCAAAGCCATATTTCTTTTAATTCTTTTGCAAAAGTCATTTGAAATGCGTTGTTCGGCTTTTTTATGCTCTGTGATTGCGTAGTCGCCGTCATCGGCAAGCAGGGCAGTGAACATCTCATCATAAGCAGCGTCGGCAAGCTTTTCGGTGGCTGTATCTTTCCAGTCAAGGTCATCCTTGTTGTTGCTTACAAAATATATAATAAAATATCCGTATTCTTCAGCTTCAACAACGCCGGTGTCGCCTGCTTTGCGTGATTTATCAAAGCACCAGTCCTCAAACGCCGAAACCATTTTGTTAAGCCTTACATCAATAAGGCCGCCGTCCTCACTTGTGCTTGTGTCTTTGCTGTTCTCACGCACAAGGTCGGCAAATGTGTCTTCTGTCGCGTTGCCGGATTTCTTCCAATCATCATAAAGCTTTGTGGCTGTGTCTTTTGCTTCGGTGCGTTCATCACTGTCGTTCGCGGCTTTGATTTCATCATTGTAGGGGATAAGGCAATAACGAACGGTTACGCTGTGAGAGTCAAGGCTTCTGGGAGATGCGACATAAACAATGTAAGCGCCTGTTTCGCCCTTGAAGAATTTAAGGTCGCCTTTTTTACGGGCACTGTCAAACGCCCAGTCCGCTCCGTCCTTCTCAACAGCCGATGAAATTGATGAATACGCGGCGTTTTCGAGAAGGGTGGTTGCGTCCTCTTTTTCATCTTCTTTGTTATCTTCTTCAGCATCTTCGGCCGATGAGTTTTCCGCTTCTTCCGCGGCAGTTTCATCAGCGGCGTCAGTTGCTTCAGCTGTTTCCTCATCGGATTTTTTGTCTGTCTGTTCGGCTTCATACGCGTTTATCGCGTCAATAAATGATTCCTCGTTGTCAATGCCTTTAAAAACATCTTCCGCTGTTTTTGCGACGGAATCGTTTGCTTTTTTGGTTCTTGTCTCAAATGCCTCGTCACTTTCGTTCTCGCCCTTAGTCAATGTGTCGTATTTGAACGCGTAATAGCGTATTGTCGCAAGACCGTAATCGTTGGCGTTGTCTTTAAGTTCTTTCTGAAGCGCTTCTTCGGTAACAGCCTCGTGCTGGTCTTCGTGAAGCTGCTCCTGGTATTTGGAGGCAAGCTGTTCTACCTCAAGCTGTTTCTTAAGGTCTTTAAGGCCGAAGCCGAACATCATTTTGAGGTATGCGTTAACCGAGTAGCCGCCTTCGGAGGCGTTTGTTTTGAATTGCTCAATCGTTTCGTCAATCTGCGTTTTTTCATCATCATCAAGCTTCACGCCGGCTTTAACAGCTTCATTGTAGGTTGCGAGAACGGTCTGCGCTCTTGTTGCCGCCTGAGACATTAACTGGTCTGCCCATGTAACGGTTTTCCCGTCCTCATCGGGGTAGGGGTAATCCTGCTCATCCGGGGCTTTGTTAGCGTCAATGTAATTAAAACCGTAGGAGCTGTAGCTTTCCTGCTGCTGAACAGCCTGCTGATAAGCAAGATAATAATAATAGTAGTATGACGCCGAGCTTATTTTTTCTTTGCCGACTTCAACCGCCGGAATCATCTTGTTGATAACGCCTGTGTTGTCAAGCACATAGAAAAGGCCGCCGCCTACTATCGCAAGGGCAATAACAACAGCAACAATTCTCTTAATAACAGAGCCTGCTTTGCCGCCGCCTTTTTTGGCGTTCTTTTTGTTTGCCTTTGCTATTCTGGCTTTTCGCTCCTCTCTGTAAATTTCAGCTTTGCTTTTTTCATCTTTTTTTGCCATAAGTTCATTACATCCTTTACTGTAAAAAGATATTGCTGAGTGGATAAAATCAGCATAACAAATATATTTTAACCCATTTTTCGGGATTTTACAAGTATAAAATAAAATATTAAGTAATATCAGGCGGAATTTTGCGAAAACCGGGCGGTTTTACCGTAGCTTTCCGCTTAAAAATTCATCTTTGAACCATACATCCTCAACGCGAAAATCTCTGCCGTTAAGGTAGTTCAACATTCCCGCGTCTGTTGTGAACGCGAA
This sequence comes from uncultured Eubacteriales bacterium, assembly GCA_900319455.1. Taxonomy (GTDB): domain Bacteria; phylum Bacillota; class Clostridia; order Oscillospirales; family Acutalibacteraceae; genus CAG-177. The sequence goes on along the minus strand of ONON01000266.1, from coordinate 992 downwards.
TTTCAGACGGAATGAGTATAGAAACTGCTTTTTGTAGCCGTAGGCTTTATTCATAGCGTTTGTGCCGTATTTTCCGTCGCCGAGCAGGGGGTGGCCGATGCTCGCGAAATGAGCCCTTATCTGGTGCGTGCGCCCTGTCAGCAGTTCAACCTCAACAAGGCTCAGACTGTCCGTTTCGTCAATTATTCTGTATTTTGTTCTTATCTGTTTTGAGTTTTCTTTGGGTGCCGAATACACGCGCACTTTGTTTTTGCTTTCATCTTTAATCAGCCACCCTTCAAGAGTGCCGCTCTTTTTTTCAAGCGTGCCGTGAATAACACAAAGGTAGTATTTCTCAATTTCGCGGCCCTTCAGCTTTTGGTTGAGAATGCGCAGACTCTCCGCGTTCTTTGCCGCAATTACTATTCCGCCCGTGTTGCGGTCTATTCTGTTCACAAGAGCGGGCGCAAATGAGTTTTCATCGGCGGGGTCGTAACCGCCGTTTTTGTACAGATATTTTTTTATTCTTGATATCAAAGTGTCGTTATATTCGGTGTCATCCGGGTGCGAAAGCAAACCGACTTTTTTGTCAAGCAGCATTATGTTTTCATCTTCATATAAAATGTTCAGCTTGTCTGAGGCTGTCATAAAGTCATATTTCAGCTCTTTCGGCGCAAAAAACTCGTCGTTGATATACATATCAACAACATCGCCTTCACACAGCCTCGTCGAAATCTGCGCCCTTGCGCCGTTCACTTTTATTCTTTTTATCCTTATGTATTTGTAGAGCAGCGCCTGCGGCAGATTTCCGGCAGCTTTTTTAACAAATTTATCAAGTCTCTGCCCGGAGTCATTTTTGCCTATTGTAAAAGTCTTCATAAGTCTTTCCTTTTTCGGGAGTTGTTTAACCTCTTAATATTTTATCACACAGATTTTTAATTGCAAGTTTTTGTGCTTATTGTTTCATTAAATGTGTTCAATTCCATTCTGAATTTTCAATATCTGCAGTCTGT
>ONON01000239.1 GCA_900319455.1 uncultured Eubacteriales bacterium | reverse complement strand
TTCTTATCATATCTCTGAGTAAAAGCTGATCTATTTTAACAGGGTATCCGTTTGAAACAGAAGGCAGTTCCGGGTAATCCTCCGCGTTTATGCCGATTAACTGGTATTTAACCTCTCCGCTTTTTATAATCGCTATCTGACGCGAATCGCTTTCAAGCGAAACGGTATCCCCCGGCATTCTTCTCAAAATATCGCTGAGCATATGGGCATTAAGCACTATTGAGCCGTTTTCTTCCACATTTGAGGGTATAACCGTGGTTATTCCCATTTCAAGGTCATACCCCGTAAGCGTAAGAGTGTTCTGACCGCTTGTAATAAGGATACCTTCTATTGCGGGAATAGCTGTTTTGCCCGATGCCGCTCTTGACACATTCTGGCACGCGTTTGACAAATCGGCTGTGTTGCAGATGAATTTCATTGTTTGCCCTCCTGATATGTGTAATTGTTTTATATACTTATTAGTAGTAGCAGTAGGTGGTGTTAAAATTGTGCAAAACAGGGTTAAGCCCTTGATATTGCTTAATTTTTTCAGTTTATTTTTTCTTTAAAAAAAGTTAAAAACAGGTTAAAAGGTTTAAACATAAATATTAACAATGTTGACAATGTGAAAATCTTTTTGTTAATTGTGGAAAGCAATGTTAAAAAACTTAAACAAATCAACTGTTAATAAAAAAGTGGAAAAGTTTTAAAAGATTATATATCTTTTCTTCCTTCTATGGCTCTTACAAGAGTAACCTCATCGGCAAATTCAAGGTCAGCCCCTACCGGAACACCGTACGCGAGCCTTGTGACTTTTACTCCGATAGGTTTTATAAGGCGTGAAAGATACATAGCCGTTGCTTCACCTTCAACAGTAGTGTTTGTTGCCATAATTATTTCTTTTACAGTGTCGTCCTGAAGGCGTAATATAAGCTCTTTTGCGCAAATATCCTCAATGCCTATATCGTTCATAGGTGATATGGCGCCGTGAAGCACATGATATAAGCCGTTGTATTCATGGGTTTTTTCTATCGCGTTAACATCTTTCGGGTTTTCAACCACACAGACTGTACTTTTGTCTCTTGAAGGTGAAGAACAGATATTACATATTTCTTTGTCTGTAAGATTACAGCATACGGGGCACCTGTGAATTGAGGAGCGGGCTTTTACAATGCTGTCTGTAAATTTTAACGCGTCTTCATCACTGAGTGAAAGAATGTGAAAAGCAAGCCTTTGCGCGCTTTTTCTGCCTATTGACGGTAACGACGCGAACGCGTCTATAAGCTCCTCAAGAGGGGTGGCAAATCCTTCCATAATCAGAATAAACCGGGAATGTTAAGCCCGCCGAGACCGCCTTTTGCGGACTCCATACCTTTTTCCATTGCTTCATTTGCTTTGCAGATACTCTCATTTACCGCCGAAACAATAAGGTCTTCAAGCATTTCAACATCATCCGGGTCAACAACCTCAGGCTTTATTGTAAGTGAAACAATTTCATGTTTGCCGTTTACTTTTGCTTCAACAGCGCCGCCGCCGGTTGAAGTAACAAATTCGCTGTTTTCAACTTCTTCGGTAACACGCGCCATATTTTCCTGCATTTCCTGCACCATTTTCATCATATCGCCGCGATTGGGCTGGTTGGGGATTCTTGCTTTCATAAATTTTCCTCCTGTGAGTTATTGAAATTGTTTATTTTTTCTCTCAGATTTTCAAGCGGATTTTTATTATTCTGAACAGTTTTATTCTTATCGTCAATGCGCAGTTTATATCTTTTTCCCGTTACTGAAAAAACAGCCGCGGAAAGTTCTTTTGCGTGGGATGTTTCTTTTTCAATAATAAAAGGAAACAAACGCGGATTATCGGTTCTTATAACAAGATTTATTCCGTTATTAATATAAGCTGTTGTGGTGTGCAGCATATAGTAAAGGGGAATGTCGTGTTTTTTCACCTCGTCAAGCACTTCGGCCCACTGTGTCATCTCGGTGTTTCCGGGCTGAACCGGTTTTTCATCGGTGTCGGAGAAAACCGGAGATTTTCTGACATAATCGGATTTAAGTTTTTCTTCCGGTTCCGGAGAGTTTTCAGCGACGCTTTGCACAAATTTTTTTTCAATATACGGTTCCTGAGGTGAATTGTTAACCTGTTTTTCGGAAAAATCCTCCTGGATGTAAGTTTTATTGACTCTGTCGGAGCCGATTTTTTTCTCAAGCTCCGCTATTCTCTGCCGTAATTCGGAAATATCATTATCTTCGGCATCATTTGATTTTATGCCCGAACACATACGGATAACGGCCGATTCAAGCAGAATTTTTTTGCTTTGCGCGCCTTTCATATTTTTAAGGGTATCTTCAAGAATGTCAAGGCAGGCGAGAATTTTTGAAAGTTTAAACAGTGACGCTCTTTCTTTAAGCTCTTTAATCTCATCGGGCGCAGCGGTAATAAGTGATGAGCAGTTTTCAACGGTTTTCGCAATCATAAGATTGCGAAAATGATATGTCAGCTCCGAGCAAAGGCTTTCAATATCACACGCTTCACGGTGCAGTCTGTTTACAAGAGTAAGGCAGGATGCCGTGTCTTTTTGAGCAATATATCCCGACATTTCAAAAAGGTGCGCCGTGCCCGCTATCCCGGCGGCGGAAGCAACCGTTGCCGTGTCAATATCAGAGCCTCTCGCGCAGCAGCGGTCAAGCAGTGAAACCGCATCGCGCATACCTCCGTCGGCAAGCCTCGCAATAAGAGCCGCCGCATCGTCGGTAATACCGAAGCCTTCACCGTTCGCGATAACCTTCAGGCGGTCTGAAATATTTTCGGGGGAGATGCGTTTGAAATCAAACCGCTGGCATCTTGAAAGCACGGTGGCGGGAAGTTTGTGAACCTCTGTTGTGGCAAGAATAAAAATAACATGGGCAGGGGGCTCCTCAAGAGTTTTAAGCAGAGCGTTGAACGCCCCCTGAGAGAGCATATGCACCTCGTCAATTATATAAACGCGGTATTTTCCGCGGAAAGGTGAAAGATTGACCTCCTCGCGTATGTCGCGTATATTGTCAACACCGTTGTTTGAGGCGGCGTCTATTTCAATTATATCGGGAGCGTCGCCGTTTTCGGCGCTGCGGCACATTTCACATACGCAACAAGGTTCGCCGTCAACGGGATTTTCACAGTTAACGGCTTTGGCAAGAATTTTTGCGCAGGAGGTTTTGCCCGTTCCGCGGCTGCCCGTGAAAAGATAGGCGTGCGAAATTCTGCCGCTCTTTAACTCATTGAGAAGAGTAAGAGTGACCTGAGGCTGACCCGACACCTCGCCGAAAGACGAAGGTCTCCATTTTCTGTAAAGAGCCTGATACATAAAAAATCTCCGCTGCCGTATTATAACGGATTTTCAATAGCTGTTATATGAAATAAAAAGGGCTTTGTTCCGGTCATACAGCGGCAGGCAGACTGTGGCGCGCAAGACGTGCCGCTTAATGCTGCTCGGTTCCCCGCCTGACATGGTTCACGGTGCCCCGCCGCACA
>ONON01000240.1 GCA_900319455.1 uncultured Eubacteriales bacterium | reverse complement strand
TCCTCCGGCGTGTTTTTGCCGTCGCAGTATTTTGTGTGGGTGTGAAAATTGTTGTTGAACATATATTAACCTTCATTGTATAATGAGCATTACATTAATTATAATGTTTACTCTTATTTCAGTCAAGTTAAAAACCGGTTCTTGAACAATGCGTTTTTATGTTGTAAAATTTTGGTTGCTTATTATGAAAAAAAGGAAGAATTATGCTTAAAAGATTTCTCAGCTATTACAAACCTCACAAAAAACTGTTTGCCGCCGATATGCTTGCTTCACTTGCCGTCGCGTTTATCGGTCTGCTTTACCCGGTGATTACGAGAACAATGCTGGGCACACTTATTCCCAACAGGGAGTACCGTCTTATCGTTACATTCGGCCTTGCTTTGCTCGCGCTTTATTTTGTGCGCCTTTGCCTCAACTATTTTATTCAATATAAGGGGCATATGATGGGCGTTGAAATGCAGATGCGTATGCGCGCCGATATGTTTGACCACATTGAAAAACTGCCGTTCGGCTTTTTTGACGGGCACGAAACGGGCAAAATAATGTCAAGGATGACAAGGGATTTGTTCGATATGGTGGAGCTTGCCCACCACGGGCCGGAGAATATTATAGTCAGCTCTGTTTCAGTAATACTTTCATTTGCTTATCTTTCATCAATAAACCTGCCGCTCACACTTATTGTTTTCGCGTGTGTTCCCACCCTTGTGGGCGTTTCGCTTTTTACGCGCACGCGAATGAGAAAAGCGTTTAAGGAGAGGAACAAATCCGAAGCGGTGATAAACGCCGCGCTTGAAAGCAGCATTTCGGGCGTGAGAGTTACAAAATCCTTCACAAACGCGAAAAAAGAAAAAGAAAAATTCGCGGGCGGGCTCGGCCTTTTTAAAAACGCCAACAGGCTCGCTTACAAGGCTATGGCAACCTTTAACTCGTCATCAGCCTTTATTACAGATGTTTTCAATGTTGTTGTGCTTATCGCGGGCGGGCTGTTTCTTTACGGCAATAAAATAGATTTTGCCGACTATTCGGCGTTTATTGTTTCAATCAATATTTTTCTCAACCCCATAAACACGCTTATACGCTTTATGGAGCAGTTTCAGAACGGGATAGCCGGCTTTGAGCGTTTTTGCGAGGTTATGGACACCGAACCCGAGCGCGACAGCGAAAACGCCCGTGAGGTTGCCCGACTTAAAGGGGATATTGAGTTTAAAAACGTTGAGTACGGCTATGGTGACGAGAAGGATGTTCTGCACGGCATAAGCCTTAAAATAGGAGCCGGCAAGACCTTCGCGCTTGTGGGGCCGAGCGGCGGCGGCAAAACAACAATCTGCCACCTTATTCCGCATTTTTACAACCTGCGCGGCGGCGAAATTCTGATAGACGGCGAAAATATTGAAAACATAACGCTCGAATCTCTGCGGCGCAACATCGGCATTGTCCAGCAGGATATTTACCTTTTTAACGCGAGTGTTAAAGAGAATATTCTTTACGGCAGGCTCGACGCCGGCGATGAAGAGGTTGTTCAGGCGGCAAAGCGCGCCAATATTCATGATTTTATAATGAGTATGGATAACGGCTACGACACCGTAATCGGAGAGAGGGGAATACGCCTGTCGGGCGGGCAGAAGCAGAGACTCTGCCTCGCGAGGGTATTTCTGAAAAATCCGCCGATACTCATACTTGACGAGGCAACCAGCGCCCTTGACAACACAACGGAGATTCTTATTCAGCAGGCGCTTGACGACCTTTGCGTCGGCAGAACAACAATAGTTGTGGCGCACCGCCTTTCAACAATCAAAAACGCCGATGAAATAGCGGTTATTGACGGCGGCAGAATTACGGAGCAGGGCACTCATGATGAACTGATGGCGAAAAAAGGTATGTATGAGAAGCTTTACAGCGAACAGTTCAGGGAGTAGGGGAGTTTTTAAATTATTCAGTATTAACGCAGAATATACTGCGTAATTCCGCCTGAAAGCGGCAAAAAAGTTAATCTTTGTTATAAAACGGTTCAGTCCCACAGAATGCCGGCCGTGGCAGCGTTAGGCTCTCCGCACTCGGGGCAGGGAAACTTCGCAAAATCATCTTCATTTGCGCGCCGCATTGTTTTGCCGCATTCCGGGCAGGCTTTTTCGGTTTGTTTCACGATGCGGAACAAACCGTCTTCTTCACCTCTGAACCAAAAATAAGGGGGCTCTTTGCTCCCGAATATTTCTTCAACGCTTTCAATATCATCCGGCGCGTAAAGAACCGTGAGGTCATCCCGAAGCCAATGCCCGCAGCAGTCACAGATAAAAACGGCTTTTTCACGGCAGATTGCCGGGCGGGATGTTGAGCTGTACGCGGTTTTCCATTCTTCACCGAGTTCGCCGCTGAGAATCTCATCTTTTGCTTTTTCGCAGCTTTCGTAACCGAGAAAGCCGGAACCGAGAAACATGGTAAATTCACAGCCGCATTTTTTGCATTTATAATTATATCCGGTTCCCATTTCAATCCTCTTTCCGTTCTTCGTCCTCATACCTCGGCAGGTCAACATAAACTGGAGTGTGACCGGTTGACGGTATGAATTTTTCAATAATGTCGAGCGTTTTTATTTTCAGGGTTGATGTGTTTACGCAGGGGTGGCAGCAGAGGTATTCACCGGTGAGCAAATCTCTGTCAATAAGAAGATTAACCTTATTATCGGTGTCAAATATAAGCCCCGTAACGCTCAGTGAGCCGGGAGTTATGTTGACAAGCTCAAGCATTTTTTCGGCACTCGCGAACGAGAGACGGGCGGAGTTTATCTGTTTTGATATATCTTTCGTTTTGAACGGCTTGTTACCGGGCATAAGCAAAAGGTAAAACACCGTTTCCTGCCTGTTGCACAAAAGCAGGTTTTTGCAGATTTCACTGCCGAGAACCTTTTCAACCGCCTTGCAATCCTCTATTGTTGCCGCCGCGTCATGGTCGGCGCGGTAAAAATCAATGCCGAGTTTGTTGAGCGCTTCGTAAGTCAGGCGCTCTTTTTCTGTTCTTTCATCATCGGGAGCGCCGTGAAAAAGCTCTTTGTTTACCGTTATCATATCAATCACGCCCTTTCACGGGTATTATAAAGCATAACATATTAAATGTAAAGCGGCGCGATGTTGAAATCACCGCCGAAATAGGTTATTATAAAAGCAGTTTATATCAAAGGGGGTTGCTATGGCGGAGAGTTACGCGGTTTTTATTGACATTGACGGCACTCTGACCTCCAAAAAAGGCGAAATTCCGGCAAAGAATATTAAAATGCTTAAAAAGGCGCAGGAGCAGGGGCACAGAGTATTCATTAACACAGGCCGCTCAAGGGGCAATATTCCCGACGGCCTTTTTGAGGAGCTCTCTTTCGCCGACGGAATTGTATGCGGCAACGGGTGCCACATTATTCTTGACGGCAGAGATGTTTTCAAGCGTTCCATTCCCGTTTCCGTGCTGCTTAAGCTGATTGACTATATTGCCGAACGCCCGGATATCTGGTGCGTTTTTGAGGGTGAGAAAGAGCTTTTTTATATTGAGGATTTCAAAAAAACAAGGCGTGACAATTCCGGCAAAACACCCATTCTCTCCGCCGCGGATTATGAGAAGAATTATTCTCAATGCGCGATAGAGGTTGTAGCGGCAGGCCCCAAACTGCCGGCGGATTTTGAAAAAACTTTTGAGAACGAGCTCAATGTTTTCAGGCTTGACACATACGCCGACTGTGTGGCGCACGGCTGCTGCAAGGCAAACGGAATGCGGACTGTGCTCGATTGTTACGGCATTGACAGGGCTCACACAATAGCTATAGGTGACAGTGAGAACGACCGCAATATGCTCGAATACGCCGGCACGGCTGTTGTTATGGGCAACGCTCCCGCCGCGATTAAAGAGATTGCCGATTTTGTAACCCTCACAAACGATGAGGCGGGGGTCGCCCACGCTGTGGAAAAACTGATTTTCGGGGAGTGATTGTTTGCCGCGTAAAATTCAATTCACCGTGCCGCCCGAATATGACGGAATTAAAACCGTTACCTTTCTGCGCTCGCGCTGCGGTGTTTCATCAAGACTTGTGGGCAAACTCAAAAGGGCGGAAAACGGGATTCTGCTTGACGGCACCCGTGTGAGAACAATTGACAGGCTGAGGGCGGGGTGCGTTCTTGAAATCAACATACCGGATGAGGGCAGCGCCCCCGCGCCGGTGAGCGCTCCGCTCGATATTGTATATGAAGACAGCGATATTATCGTTATCAACAAATCGCCGTTTACCGCTATGCATCCAACGCACAATCACCAGGGCGACACGCTCGCAAACGCCGTTGCCGCGCACCTTGCCGAAAAAGGCGGAACGGGCTCATTCAGGGCGGCAGGCAGGCTTGACAAAGGCACATCCGGGGCGGTGGTGTGCGCTCTTAACAGGTTCAGCGCGTCAAAGCTCAACGGCTCAATAAAAAAGGAATATGTTGCCCTTGTGAAGGGCAACCCCGGTGAAAGCGGCAGAATTGATGTTCCGATTTACCGCCCGGACCCCATGAAAACGCTTCGCGCCTGTTCTTATGAAAAGGGGGTTGAACCCGCGGTTACAAACTGGAGGGCAATAAAACATTATGCAAACTGCACCCTTGTGCGCGTAAACCTCGAAACGGGCAGAACGCACCAGATAAGAGTCCACTTTGCATTCATCGGGCATCCGCTCGCGGGCGATAATATGTACGGCGATTTTATGCCTCAATACGGCCACCAGCTTCTGCACTGTGAAAAATGCTCGTTTATTCACCCGGTAACGAATGAGGCGGTTGAATTCACCGCGGATTTTCCGGAGGATTTCAAAACGGCTTTAAAACAGCTTGAAACAATATAATTTGACTTTTCACGCTGTAAAGGATATAATTTTACTGCACTGTTTAACACAGATTAAATTGTAAGGAGTATTGTCAAATGAAAAAAATCATTAAAATTTCGGCTGTTATTCTCGCACTTGTTATGGCACTGGGCAGCCTTTGCGCGTGCGGCAACGGAACATCAACCGAAAATCCCTCAAAAACAGAAAAACTCGTTATGGCAACAAACGCGAGCTTCCCGCCCTATGAGTATGTTGACGACAGCGGCGCGTTTGCCGGCATTGATGTTGAAATAGCCGGTCTTATCGCCGAAAAACTCGGTCTCACCCTTGAAATTCAGGATGTTGAATTCGGCTCAATCATCGGCGGCGTTCAGGCAGGCAAGTTCGACATAGGTATGGCCGGTATGACCGTTACCGACGAGCGCCTTCAGAGCGTAAACTTCTCAACAAGCTACGCTACCGGCATTCAGTCAATAATCGTTCCCGAAGGCAGCGAGATAAAATCATTTGATGATTTCTTCAACGCGGACGGAACAGTTAAAAACATTAAAGTCGGCGTTCAGCAGGACACCACCGGCGACATCTATCTTTCGGATACGGTTGACAACGGCGGAGTGGGTTCAGACCATGTTATTCAGTACAAAACGGGCAACGACGCTGTTCAGGCTCTTGTAACGGGAAAGATTGACGCTGTTGTTATTGACAATGAGCCCGCGAAGAGCTATGTTGCCTCAAACGAAGGCCTTGTAATTCTTGACACGGCTTATACCGAAGAAAACTACGCTATCTGCGTTGCAAAAGAGAACACGGATCTTCTTGAAAGCATTAATGACGCCCTCGCTCAGCTTACAGCCGACGGCACTATTGACGCGATAATCGAAAAATACATAGGCGCGTAAATTCCGCGCAACACAAAAAATCAGCGGCTTGAGGTCATTGACCTCAAGCCGCTTTGGGCAGTAACTCATAAACCAGTATTGGTTTTCGCATCAAACCAAAAGCCGCATAACATCGTCAGATTTGTTTACCATACATCAAG
>ONON01000241.1 GCA_900319455.1 uncultured Eubacteriales bacterium | reverse complement strand
GTTTTGTAGTCTAAAATGTGCAGTTTTGAAAAAAAGTTGTATCTAACATCATTGAAAAATTATAATACAACTTAAACAAATCAAAGAGGGGACGATTTTTCATGAAAAAAATAATTTGTTTACTGCTAACATTAACAATGCTCTGCGGACTTGCCCCGCCTGCGTTTGCGGAAGAAATAAATGAACCGGTTGAGAATGAAGTTGAACTTGTTGGGGCGGAACTTGTTTTTATCCCGCTTCATACTTTAATTACTTTTATGGGGATGCCTACCAATCTTTCCGGCGTTGTTTTACTTTTGAAATACAGCGACGGAACAAACGAAATAAAAATAATAAGAAGCACCGACACTGGCTTTTTTGTTGGAGATTATCCGGTTTTAAGGTTCTGTTCACTTTATCAAACGGGATTGTTGTCTGCCAACTTTAGTGTTAATAATCAATTTGAACTAACATATTATTATTTTGTTTTACCAACTTTATTTTAATATTTATGGGGTATTATTATGAAAAAAATTGTTTGTTTACTGCTCACATTAACAATGCTCTACGGAGCTGCTGCGCCCGCATTTGCGAAAAGCGGTGATGTGCCGTATGGCTATACACCCATCCGCACTGCGCAGGAGCTTGAGAATATCTGCAACGAAAACAGTTCTGATGATATTTTTTTCAACGAACCAATTTCGGATTTTATGAAAAATCTGCTTCAGACCGTTGTCACTTTTTTTAACAAGTTGCCTGATTCAGTTACAAAACTTTTTTCGGGCGTTATTGTTGACATAAGTGAGCGTTTCGGTAGTTTTTCAAGCCCGTTATTTGTTCCCATGGTAACTGCGGTAAACACTAAAACCGGCAAAATAGCGTTCATTTTCGGTGATGACGCCTCTTTTGTTACCGGCATAACGGAATACACAGTGTTTGCGGTTGTATTTGACGATAACAAGGATTATGTGATTGTTTCTCCGGGAGGAGTTTACTATTACGACTCTTCAACCGGCTGCTTGGGCAACGGTCAATGTATATGGCTTGATGGCGAAAAAAAAGACAAATTTGAAAAAATCATAAACGGCAGATAAAGTCGGCGCAGTTCTTGGTGAGGCATATAATTACACAACTTGTTTAAGGAGAAAAACTGATGAAAAGAATTATCTGCACTATATCTGCTGTTCTGAAAAAAACTGTTTCCGTAATCATTGCTGTTATTATGCTTTGCGGAATCATTACCCCCGCGTTTGCCGAAGATGAAACGACTGATAATCCAGGTCAAAAAGCAGAGCTTGTTGATGCATATGTTTTCAGTTTACCGGGTAAAAATGAAGTTGTCAGAAAACACGGGAAGCCGGAATATCCGGATGGAATTGTACTTCAATTAGAATATTCCGACGATTCAGCCGTTTTTGTCAAAATTGAGGAAAAAGACGGGAAATTTTACGCCGGTGACGAAGAGGTTACCTACATCGGCAAAAACACCGATGAGCCGCTTTACGGTAAGTTGACCGCTTATCTGGAAATGAAAGGCGGAAAAATAAAACTATCTTACGAGTTTTATTCACCGGAGAACCCGAAAGAAGGCGTTGATCTGATCGGAGCACAGATTGTATATGTTCCGCTTAAGAATCTTATTGTGTTTGGAATTGGAGAATCCAAAGAGCCCGATGGTATTATTCTGCGTTTAAAATACAGCGACGGAACAAGTGAATTGGCAGAAATAGAGAATGTTGACGATCAATACTATATGGCAGACTATATGGCAGGACCCTTTCGGGTTTTTCCGTGGGAATATGCTGTTCCTGAAGCCGGAGGCTTCGGACTTTTGATTGGAGAAATTGAGGTTGAACCACAATTTTATCTTTTTTACCCATTTGTTTCATTGCCATCATTAAGCTATGCAATTATTATGATTTCAAGAGTTTTCGGTAATTCATTTTCAAATTGTTAATCAGTACTTATTATTGTATTAATAGCTTTTCATTAATTTGAAAATAAAGACAACAATATTTTGAGGTATTATTATGAAAAAAATTGTTTGTTTACTGCTTACATTGACAATGCTCTGCGGACTTGCCTCGCCTGCGTTTG
>ONON01000242.1 GCA_900319455.1 uncultured Eubacteriales bacterium | reverse complement strand
TCATACCGTCGTCAGCCGATATGCTGTAAGCGAAACCACCCTGATACCAGACGGCGTTGTTCACAAGGCCGTTGCTTCCCTTGAGAGTGACTTCAACCCCGTGCATTGTCTGTGTTTTTGTTTCGGGATACTCGTTGTAATCGCCCGAAATGTCTTCGCTGCCCGTACCTTTTCTTATGAGAACGGTTTTTGCGTTGTTATAATCAAAGCTCGCGTTGCAGTAGAAAACCTGAATCATTTTTTTGTCCATAGCCTGAATAACCGTTTCGGGGTAACCCTCAATACGGTCGGGAACGGCTATGTTGAATCCCGCGATTTCAACGGCGTCCTCAATCGCGGAACAGTCCTGCCAGGGGTTAGCCATGCCCTCATATCCCGGTTCGCTTTCCGGTTGCGTCAGCGGCTCGGTCACGGGTTCCGCGGTTTTCCCGCAGGCGCACAACCCCGCGAGAGCAAGTAAAACAAGAACAGCCGCAAATATCTTTTTCATGGTTTGTTATCTCCTTTGTTTCTCTCAATATAAATCTATATACCCGAATGTGTCAAGAAAACGCAGAATGAGTTTTATGAGAATAACCCTTGAAAAATTCTTGACATTTTCGTGAAAAAACCGGTAAAACGCGCCCGGCAGTTCGCCTTTTGTGTCGGCGTTTTTGTCAAGAGTGTATGAGTTGAGCCACTCGATTACGGAAGGGGAGGCAAGCTCCGTTTCTTTGCCGTCAACGGTTTTTTCGCCTTTGTATATATCAATGCCGCTTTTCATATCATAGGCGACATTTGACCAGACATCGTGGTTCTTAATAAAATCAAATGTGTCGGCAAGGGTCACCTTGGGAGCCTCATCGTATGAGGTGAAGCGGATTTTGTCGGTGTTTTTCGCGTATTTTTTAAGATTGTTCCAGCTTTTGAGCATAACGCGGTTGTAATCAACATAGGTGTCTTTTTTGCAGCCCATAAGCCAGACGGGCTTGTCTTTGAGAATCTGCGCCTCGCCCTCGGTTATGCCTCTGCTCGGGCACATCACCATTGAGGCGGCGAAAAAGTCGGGGTACATGGTTGAAAGGTTAATTGAGCCCGTGCCGCCCAGGCACCAGCCTATGCAATAGATTCTGTCGGTGTCAACGCAGGGGTTTTTAACAATAAAATCGTCAATGGCGGCTTTAAAGGCGGGGGCAACGGCAGACGCGTCCCAGTAGTAATCGTGTTCTTCGGGGGCTCTGCCGATAAGCAGAAACGCCGCGCCGTTGTTGAATTTGGACTGGTATTCATCCGCGGTCCAGCTCGCGAGAGCGTTCGCCGTAAGCTCAAAACCCTCAACAAGGCCTTCGAGGGCTCCTGCCATAATTATAACCAGAGGGTATTTTTTGCTGTCATCCGCACCGTTGGCAACAGGCGAATAGTAGCTGTAGTCAATATCCTCCCCGCCGACTTCGGGGCCTTTGTCACGCGACCAGAGCGTGCGCAAATTGTCAACACCCTCGTCAATGCTCATTGAAAACGCGGGAAAAGCCGCCGAAACGGCAATAACAAGGGCGAGAAGAATTGAAAGTAATCTTTTCATAAACAACCTCATTCATTTCTGTTCCGTAATTTTAGTGTATTTTATTATACACACTGCGCTTTTGTCAATATTTTCGATTGCAAAACACCAAAAACCGTAACCCCGCGCGGCGAACGGGAGGCGGCGCGGCGATATTGTTGCAAATAAATATTGTTAAACTCAAAACCGTGTGATATAATTTCATTATTATTTTATACTTTTTACCGGGGGATTGTTTATGAGCGACAAAACGGATTTGCCCGAAAAAGCCGAATCGGGTTTGCACCTGAACAAAAAATCTATAATAGGCATCTGCGTTCTGCTGGCTGTTATTATGGCTTTTGCCGGCGTTTTGACTCAGGTTCTGCCGAGGGGCGAGTATTATTCATACCCCGAAAACTGCTTCAGAACAGCCTCGGGCGAAACGGTGGCGTTTAAAGATGACGAAGCCGTATATAAAGTCAACGGCGATGAGGAACTCGGTTTTGATGAGTATATCGCCCTTCTCGCGAAAAACGGCGTTGAGATAAAACCCGTTGAGCCTGCTCAGCCAATAAACGCCGAAACAGCCGAGGAGTTAAGCGGCAAAATAATTGACGGCACATATCACAAAATCGATTATAAAATGGCTGTGTGGAAAATTCCGCTGTCGATAATCCTTGTTTTCGTGAGCGAACACATAACAACCGGACTTGCAATAATTGTAATGATTGTGCTCATAGGCGGCACCTTCCTTATTCTTGACGAGCGCGGAATACTCAAATACATAATGGCGGTGGTTATAAAAAAATTCTCGCACAGAAAATATCTTCTGCTGTGCGTAATGATTTTTATTTGTATGCTTCTCGCCTCAACCGCAGGTATTCTTGAGGAATCGGTCACTCTTGTTCCGATAGCTGCGGCAATCGCCCTCGCGCTCGGGTGGGATTCATTGGTAGGCCTTTCCATAAGCCTTGTGGCTGTCGCCTTCGGCTTTACCGCGGCAACCTTCAACCCCTTTAATGTGGTCACGGTTCAGAAGCTTGCGGGCATTCCCGTTTTTTCGGGGCTGTGGTTCAGGCTTGTTCTGTTTGTTCTGGTTTATGCCGTGCTCACGGCGTTCACAGTTATCTACGCGAAAAAAATAGAAAAGAACCCCGAAAAGTCGCTCTGTTATGAAACAGACAAAGAGCTTCGCGAAAAATACAATGTTGAAGAGTGTATGGCCCTTTTGAGCGATGAAAAGGTTAAAAAAGCGACAAAAGCCTTTGCCGCCTGCCTCGCGGGCGTGCTTGTCTGCATAGTTCTCGATTTTATTCTCGATATGGGCGGCTACATCTCTCTGCCCGGTATGGCGCTGCTTTTCACAACCGGGGGCCTGCTCGCGGGCAAAATTTCGGGGCTTAAAGGCAAAGCGCTTTTCAACGGCTTTTTAAAGGGCGTCAAAACAATAGCGCCCGCCATTCCGCTCATATTCTTTATTCTCGCGATAACCTACATACTCAATGAGGGTATGATTATTCACACAATTCTCAACTGGGTTTACGGCCTTATTCAAGGGCTGTCGCCCTACTCGGCGGTGCTGCTGCTGTTTGCGTTTATTGTTGTGCTGGAGTTCTTCATAGGCTCGGGCACGGCGAAGGCTTTTCTGATTATGCCGATTGTTGCCCCGCTGTCGCACCTTATAGGCATTTCGGGCAACACGGTTGTTGTTACTTTCTGCATGGGCGACGGTTTCACAAACCTGCTTTACCCCACAAGCGGAATTATGATTATTGCCATAGGCCTTCTCAACATCTCCTACGGCAAATGGCTGCGTTTCACATGGAAACTTTTCCTCGCTGAGGGTCTGCTGGCTGTAGCTGTGATGCAGCTGGCTGTGTTCATTAACTATGCGTGAGGTGAGATATGCTTAAATTCAACAGTGACGGCAGGTTTACGGTTATGTGTTTCGG
>ONON01000245.1 GCA_900319455.1 uncultured Eubacteriales bacterium | reverse complement strand
TTGAGAACAATGGTTATTCTGACATTGCCGTCGGGGAGCTGTTCGTATTTCGCGTCTTTAAGAGCGCCCGCGTCGGTAAGCAGACAGCCTTCTTTATTGTATTTGACCGGCCAGAGGTGCATATCTCCGCCCTTCGCGAAAGTGTCGGGCTTTTTTCTCGCGGAGGCTTCATCGGTCATAAAGTTGCCCGCGAGGTTGAGCGCCGCGTTTACAAAGGTTTTGCCGCTTGTGATAACTCTCGAGTTCGCGTCATCGGGCAGGTTCTGGTACATAATTTCCTTGAAGCCGGGGGCGTCCTTTTTTGCCCTGTTCATAATCTCGGTGTACGCGGCGAGGATTTCTTCCTTCGTTTCGGGAATTTTATCTTCTTTTTCCTGTGTTGTTGTTTCGGTTTCGGTTTCTGACTGAGTTTCGGTTTCGCTTACCTGCTGCGCCGTTGTTTGTTCGGCGGCCGCAGTTGACTGAACCTGTGCCGTTGTCTGCTGTGTTACCGAGGTTCCGGCTTCCGGTGTTTTGCCGCCGCAGGATGTCAGAACCGCCGTTATGCACACAAGAGCGAGTAATACCGCAAGAATTTTTTTGTAATTCATCTGTGTTGTTCCTTTGATTTTTTTGTTCTCTGACGGAAAATCCGCCTTAATATACCAATCGGCGGAATTGCTCCGCCGATTGTTTCTTTAAATCAGATAGTGTTTGGGTTAAGGTCAGATAACAACCTTGTAGTCAACCGCGCCGTAAACATTCTTAAGTGTAGCGGAAAGGATGCCGATCTTAAGAGTGATGGAGCTGACATTGATATCAACTCTGTACTGCCATGTGCCGCCGACTATTCTGCCTGTGGATTCATCGATTTTAGCGGTGACTTTCGCGTTTTTGTATGTGAGCTTGATGTTCTGGATGCCGTCTGAAACGGTAACGCCGCTGAGCTCTTTAAGAGCGGAGTCAATGCCGTCAAGAACGCCTATAGCACGGCCTACGGAGCCGTCGCCGCCCTTGGTGGAAGCGCTTGCGCTCTGGTCAACAACATCGAAAGTGATGGTTGTGTATTTGCCGTCTGATGTTGCTTTCGCGTTTTTAACATCGGATGCCTTTACATCGCCGTGGTCATGAGCGGGGATGTAGTCTGTTGAAGTGGAGTTCTTTTCAAGAGCCGATTTCGCAATGCCTTCAAAAGCGGAAACAATGTTGCCCACAAGGCCTGAACCGCCGTCAAGAGCGGCGAGCTTCATTGTCTGCTGGCCGGCGGGGGCGTGGCCTTCGGTAGCTTTTCTTGCCGCGTTGTAGTAAGCGACTACTTCTTCGGCGTCTGTTGAGTTGAGGCCTTTTGCCGCCTCTGTTGTTTCTTCCTCTTTTGTTTCTTCTTCGGATGTAACTTCCCCTGTGGTGCTTTCGGCTGTTACATCTTCAGCGGAAGCGTCTTCGGATGTTGCTTCTTCGGTAACGATTTCTTCTGTTGTTGCTTCTGTGGGAGCTTCTGTTGTGGGTTCTTCTGTTTTGCCGCCGCAACCCGCGAAGCAGACTGCCACGAATGTGAGAGCGAGAATTACTGCGAGAATTTTTTTCATTTCGGATTCCTCCTGAATTAAGATTTTTGCGATAAAAGCGCCGAGCCGATTGCTCGGCACAAAAACGCATAATATCATTCTCAAATTTACAACAATAAAGGGGTTTTGTCAATACCGCAAAGCGAAAACCGCAGGGGTAAAAAAACACAAATCGGCATTTTAAACAAATATGCCGCGCCCGTTTTATTCATAACGGCAAAACGGCTTCTCGCATCGGGGCAGGGGTGTGTAAATTAACGCCTTATTCAAAAAATATGTGACAATTCTTAAAATATGTGTTATACTGTTATAATAGTGCCGGAAAACGATATTTCGCGGAGGTAATTATGGCTGAAAAACACTTTGTGTCGTGGAATGTAAACGGAATAAGAGCCTGCCTCGGCAAGGGGTTTTATGAGAGCTTCGCCGCCCTTGACGCGGATGTTTTCTGCCTGCAGGAGACAAAGGTTGTTGACGGCCAGATAACCCTCGACCTGCCCGGCTATCATCAGTACTGGAATTACGCCGAAAAAAAGGGCTATTCGGGAACGGCTGTTTTTTCAAAAGAGGAGCCCCTCGGTGTTTCATACGGCCTGGGCATTCCCGAACACGACACGGAGGGCAGGGTAATCACCCTTGAGTTTGAGAATTATTATTTTGTCGGCGTTTATGTTCCCAATGCCAGAGACGGCCTTGTCAGAATTGACTACCGTATGAGCTGGGAAGACGCCTTTCGCGCCTATGTCAGCGGCCTTGACGCCGTAAAGCCCGTGATATTCTGCGGCGACCTCAATGTTGCCCACAATGAGATTGACCTGAAAAATCCCAAATCCAACAAGGGCAACGCGGGTTTTTCGGATGAGGAGCGCGGCAAATTCAATGAACTTCTCGCGGCGGGCTTCACAGACACATTCCGTTATTTTTATCCCGATGCCGAACAGCGCTACAGCTGGTGGTCATACCGTTTTCACGCCAGAGAGAACAACGCGGGCTGGCGCATTGACTATTTTATTGCGTCAAACCGCCTTCAGCCGAACCTTAGAGACTCACTCATACACAATGAGGTTTACGGCTCCGACCACTGCCCGGTGGAACTGATTATTGATATATAACGCTGAAAAACAACAGTAGGGCACGGATACATCCGTGCCGCATAAAATTCTGAAACGAGTCATAATAAAATGAACGATTTGCCAAAACGCAAAAGACTTCGGTTAAGAGAATTTGATTACTCGCAAAACAATTATTATTTCGTAACAATCTGCACATTTGAGAAACAGCATTTTTTCGGGATGACGGGTAATCTGACCGAATGCGGAAAAATCGCAGAAGATTGCATTTGCAGGATTCCCGAAATATTTCCCTGTGTAAAACCGGATAAATATGTTGTAATGCCAAATCACATACACGCGGTTTTGGCGTTTGAAAAGCCCTTAACCGACTCGGTAAAACATACGGCACGCATATATGCGTGCCCTACTCTGGGAACTGTAATCGGCAATTATAAAGCAGCTGTTACGAGGAATATTCACCAAAAGTTTCCCGGGTTAAAATTATGGCAAACAGGGTTTTATGACCATATAATCAGAAATCAATCCGATTATGAAAATATTTGGACTTATATTGACGAGAATCCGGCAAAATGGGAATCGGATGATTATTATTGATGCTGAAAAACAACAGTAGGGCACGGATACATCCGTGCCGCGTTAAACAACCGTTTTTACGCAACAAAAAAGCTCCGTTTTCACGGAACTTTATCGTTTAAACCTTTTCGGCGTCAAAATCAATTATAATGTTATTTTCGGACGGCTTTAAGTTTGTGTATTTCACGCCCGCCGCGTCAAACATCCTTTTTGAAGCCCTTGTTGAGGGCGAATCGGCGTATTTGTCGGAGAGATAAAACACCTCTTTTATTCCGCATTGAATAATCGCCTTCGCGCACTCGTTGCAGGGGAACAGAGCGACATAGATTTTACAGCCGTTCAGGTTTCCGCCCGCGGAGTTGAGAATGGCGTTTAACTCGGCGTGGCACACATAAGGGTATTTTGTGTTGTACTCGTCGCCGGAGCGGTCCCAGGGGAACTCGTCATCACTGCAACCGGCGGGGAAGCCGTTGTAGCCCACCGACATAATTTTGTTGCTGCTGTTTACTATGCAGGCGCCCACCTGCGTGTTGGGGTCTTTGCTTCTTTTAGCGCTGAGCAGGGCAATGCCCATAAAATATTCATCCCACGAAATGTAATCTTTTCTTTTAGCCAAAATAAAATCCCCTTTCGCTTTGCTGAGTTTTATTCTATCACAGCCGGGGAATTTATACAACAAAAATCTCAGATTGATATACAGAGAGGTAAAATTTATCTATGGGACTTCTTACTAAAATTTTCGGCAATTATTCCGAAAAAGAAACAAAACGAATAAGACCGCTTTGCGACAGGGTTCTTGCGCTTGAAAGCGAGTATGAAAAACTCAGCGACGCCGAGCTTCAGGCGAAAACGCCCGAATTCAAGGAGCGTCTCGCGAACGGAGAAACGCTTGATGATATTCTGCCCGAGGCGTTCGCGGCGTTCCGTGAGGCTTCGTGGAGAGTGCTCAATATGAAGCACTTTCCCGTGCAGATAATAGGCGGCATTATTCTGCATCAGGGCAGAATAGCCGAG
>ONON01000250.1 GCA_900319455.1 uncultured Eubacteriales bacterium | reverse complement strand
CTCAGGTTACCGCGGCGGCAGAGGCGATTGCACCATCCATTACATCAGGGAATGCGTTATCAAGGAAATTGTAACCGCAAAACTCAGAGAAGCATTATCCGTTGTCAAAAGCGACATTGACGGTTTTCGTGAAGAGTGGCTGAAACAGAATAATGCCCTGAAAAGCAAAGCGGATGCCGGTGATCGTAAAAAGCTTGCGGAATTGAATAAGCGATATGATAATCTTGATGCCGTTATTGCCAAAACCTATGAAGATTATGCTCTCGGAACGCTGACACAGGAACGGTATTTCAAACTGGTAGATAAATTTGAGGATGAACAGTCAACTCTTAAATCCGAAATTGATCTGCTTGAAGAAAAAATCTCAAAAACCGATGAAACCGAAGACAAGGTTGACAGTTTTATTGAACTCGTTGAGAAATACACCGATGTTCCCGAACTGACACCCACTATTGTCAATGAATTTATTGACAGAATTATCGTTCATGAAGCAGATAAATCCACAGGCAAACGCACCCAGGCAATTGAAATCGTATTCAACTTTATCGGTCAAATTGCTTTCACCCCCGAAAGCTCCGATTATCCGATTGCAAGTTAAGATGCACCCAATCAAAACCTATTAAATCAAGCAAAACACAAGTGAAATAACAGAGTCGTGTGACTCGTTTTTAACAAATCACACGACTCTCTGACCAAAAAGTTCCTTACAAGGATTTAGGCATTTGTAATTCGGAATTAATCAAAACTTATTGCTTTGCGGTTATTGATTTTTCACAGATTTGGAATTATATTATAAACCAAGAGTGAAATCCGCCATTAATAAGGCGTATATTTGAGGTGATTTTATGTTTGACGCGGAGAAAACAACAAAGGAATGCGCGCAGTGGATACGCGATTTTTTTGAGGAAAACGGCAAAGGGTGCAACGCGATAGTCGGAATTTCCGGCGGCAAAGACAGTTCCGTCACCGCCGCTTTGTGCGTTGAGGCTCTGGGTAAAGACAGAGTGATAGGCGTGCTTATGCCCTGCGGAACACAAAGCGATATTGACGCGGCTTACGCCCTTGTGAACCATCTCGGAATAAAGTATTATGAAATAAATATTCAGGCGGCGGTTCACGGTGTGCTTGAACAGCTTGATGTTTTGCCGGAGGTCAGCGTGCAAACAAGAACAAATCTGCCGGCGAGAATAAGGATGTCGGTGCTGTACGCAGTGGGTCAGAGTATGAACGGAAGGGTTGCTAACACCTGCAACCTCTCGGAGGATTATGTGGGCTATTCCACCCGCTACGGCGACGCGGCAGGCGATTTCAGCCCGCTTTGTCAGCTCACGGTGGGCGAGGTGAAGGCCATAGGCAGATTTTTGGGGCTGCCCGAATTTCTTGTTGAAAAACCGCCCATTGACGGTTTAAGCGGAAAAACGGATGAGGACAATCTCGGCTTCACCTACGCCGTGCTTGACAGATACATCCGCACGGGTGAGATTGACGATGAGGCGGCAAAAGCGAAAATCGACCGCCTGCACAGGCTCAATGAGTTCAAGATGCACATAATGCCCGGCTTTCGCAGGGATAACACGGATTGAAAACAGCATATCAAAAAAAGAACGGGCGGAGAGTTTTCTCCGCCCGTAAATTATGCCGTATTATATTACTGTTGCGCCGCCTGTTTCGCCGCCTTTTCTTTTGCCTTCCACTCCTTGAAGAGGAATATTGCCGGTATGATTATGAACAGCGCCACAGCCGCCGCGGCAAGGTAAATTTCCGGCACCGGTATGTCAACAAGCTCGCCGTAATCGTTGGTGTAGAAGCCGTCGGCGTATTTTGCCGTGACAAACGAGCCGAGACGCGGCCCCGTAACCATAGGCACAAGCACATAAAAAATCATTCTTATGCCCTGGAACTGCCCGACCTTGTCTTCGGGAGTGAAATCCCTGATAGCGGCGTTGAGAATAATCATAAGCAGGCCGTAACCCGCGAGTGTGGGAACGGCGCAAATGCCGAAAACGCTCAGCCTTGTAGCGAATGAGCAGCCGACAAGCCCCGCCACAAACAGAAGCACCGAGGGGAACACAAACACGCTTTTGCCTACCCTGTCAATAAGCCCGCCGATTTTGATAAGCCCCACAACGGCCGCGACCACAATAACCGCCGCGATAATTCCGGCTTTGGGCGTTATGTTGAGGTTGTTGAAATCAAAGCCGAGCCTGTGCTGAAGATAAATGAAAATATAAGGGAAAAACACCTGTGTCGCTACCGCGAAAAAGCAGGCCGACGCGAGCGCGAGGTAAAGAAAACGGTTGTTTTTAACAACGGAGGGGCGAAAACCGTAAATAAGACCGCTCCAATAGCTGTTGGATTGAACAATGCCGTCTCTCGAATCTTTTATGGAGAAAATGCCGACAACGCCGCAGAGTAGAACCACCGCGCCAAGCCCAAGGAAGCAGGCGGAATAGCCGTAGTTTGAGGCGAGCGCCCCGAAAGCCACGGTAACGGCGACCATAGCGAACACGGAGAGAAGCGAAATAATGCTTTCTGTTTTTGCCCTGTTTTTTTCGTTTGTAACATCCGTTACCCAGGCGTTGAAGGCCGCGTCGTTGCTTGTTGAGCCCATAAAGGTCATAAGGCAGTCCATAACAATCACAATGTTGACCGTCATCAGCTTTATTCTCGTCTCATCCGTCAGGTGCAGAACATCAGCGACATTTTCGCGGCTGATTACCGCGAAAGCCATAACCGTAAGGCCCCAGAAGATATAGCCGACGCTTATGAACACCTTGCGCCTGTTGAGTTTGTCGCTCAATGTGCCCATAATAAGGGTGGTGAGAACGGCGATAACCGAGCTCCACGCTACCATACGTGCAATATCCTGCGGCGTGCCGCCTATTCTGTTGTAAAGGAACGTGTTGAAATAGTTGTTTTCAACCGCCCAGGCGACCTGGCCCATAAAGCCGAAAACTATGAGGTTAAACAGTATGTTTTTGCCGAGCTTGTTTGATTTTTCCACTTTATTTCCTCCCGTGTTTTTTTATTGAGTACGCGACACCCGCGGCTCCCGCGAGGGCAAGGGCTGCGTTTTTCGCGATGTGCAGGTTAATGCTCTGCCTGTCGGTCAGCGTGCGGAATACGGGG
>ONON01000252.1 GCA_900319455.1 uncultured Eubacteriales bacterium | reverse complement strand
TGCCAACCCTTTGCTTTCGGTATGTCACTCCGCGGGTGAAGCGGCAAGAAGAATAAACGCAGATTTTATTTTGGGAATAGGCGGCGGCTCCGCTCTTGACTCGGCAAAGGCAACGGCAATTTTTGCCGCAAATCAGAATCTTTCGCCAAACGATATTTACAAAAGAGTCTATGACAACACACCCGTTAAAGTTGCGCTTATCGGCACAACCGCAGGTACAGGCAGCGAGGTAACGGGAGTCAGCGTGCTGACAAACGATGAAACCGGCAGAAAAAAAAGTATATCAGGTGCCGATTGCTATGCCGCTGTTTCGTTTTGCGATTACACATACACCTGTTCCGTTCCTTATGACATTACTGTTTCAACCGCGCTCGACGCGTTCGCACACGCGATTGAAGGTTATTTCACTCCAAAAGCAACCGGAATAATTGACCTTTGGGCGGAAAAATGTATCCCCGAAATTTATAATGCGCTTTGTGTTATGTATGAGACCAAAACAGTTCCGAATGATAAACTGAGAGAAATTTTATACAGAGGCTCTTTATATGCAGGACTCGTCATAAACACCTGCGGAACTGCTTTTCCTCATCCATTAGGTTATGTTTTAACCGAAAATTACGGTGTTCCGCACGGTAAAGCCTGTGCCGCGTTCTTTTCGGCATTTTTTGACAGAGCGCTGAAGTATTCTTCATCTAAAGCGGAAAAACTTTGCTCCCTTTGCTGCGCGGAAAGCGATGAAATAATTGAGGTTGTTTCCAAACTTGCAAACATAAAAATACATATCTCCGAGGAAGAAGCGGAAAAGTATTCGCTCCGATGGGCGGAAAATGTGCCTAAAAACTTTATTTCATCCCCGGGATCACTTACGCGTGAAGAAGCAAAATCAATTCTTATGTCTTTTTAATCAAATGAGCATTTGATTACCGTAACGGTTTCCGGAATATATATATCTTTAACCGTAACTTTATCAAAAGCTCCGGATAAAATACCTATAACTTGCCTGCTTTCATATTCTTTCGGAATGTAAACTTCAACACCGTCACCGCTGTATGATTTAATCATTAATCCTTCCGGTGTGTTCTCATATTCAAACAATTCTTTATCAACATTGAATTCAGGTGGTTTTGCTCCGAAAATAATATATGTGTCATATCCAGAATCCTGTGCGTAATCATAGGCGGCGGAGTACTCATAACAGTGAATAACGGTGTTCGGTTTATGTGATGAAAAAACATTTACCGCAAAAAACACAACTAACAGTGCCAAAACAATTATGGAAATAATTATAAAAAATTTTTTCATAAAAACAATATCCTTTCAAATTAATTATCATTTTATTCTCTGTTTAAAAATTTGTCAAATTCAAGTGAAAGGCGTAGATTAATGGATTTTGCATTTATCAGTTATCCGGGCGACAGACCGGTTAATGAAGATTATTTCACAATAAGTGAAAATAAGGGCAACTATTGTTTTACTGTTTGCGACGGTCTCGGCGGTCACGCCAAAGGCGAAACAGCATCAAAGACCGTTTCGGAGGCGTTTAAAGAAGAATTTAAAAGTTATGACGGCAATTCTGCTGAGTTTTTTGAAAAAGCTTTTAATTCCGCCGCGAAAATCATGAACAGTCTTGCGAACGAAAGCCCTGTTCTTGAACTGATGAAAACCACTGTTGTTTCACTTATTATAATCGAAGACAAATGCCGCTGGGCGCATATAGGAGACTCCCGCCTCTACGGTTTCTCTGCAAACAGAACTTTTCTTTGCACCTCTGACCACAGCGTGCCGGAAATGCTTGTAAAATCCGGAAAAATCAAACAAAGAGAAATCAGAAATCATCCCGACCGCAATAAATTACTTCGCGCCTTCGGGGTTTCTGAGGAATTGCCTCAATATGAAACCGGTGATGAAATGAAACTCTGCGATTATGACGCTTTTCTTTTGTGCACTGACGGATTTTGGGAATTAATCAACGAAAGAAAAGCCGCCGGATGTCTGAAGCGCTCTCAAAACGCCTCTCAATGGCTTGAAGAAATGACAAAGCATGTAAAGCGAAAAGGCAGACGCAGAAATATGGACAATTACACGGCTGTTGCCGTTATTTTAAAGAAAGGGGGCAAATAATATGAGATGTTTGGGGTGTATGCGCGAATACGGTGATGACGGAAACATTTGCCCGCATTGCGGCTATGACCGTAATTCCGCCGCAACGCACAGCAATCACCTTAAGCCCGGCACAATGGTAGCCGGAAGATATTTAATAGGCAAAGCCCTCGGCAGCGGCGGATTCGGTATAACTTACATCGCATGGGACAGTCTTACAGCAAAAACGGTTGCAATTAAAGAATATCTGCCCGGTGTATTTGCCTACCGTGTTCCCGGGCAGAATAATATTGCCGCATATAATAAAGAGAGTGAAGAGAAATTCCGCGCCGGACTTACAAAAACAATTGATGAAAGCAACACCCTTGCAAGATTTAACAGTATTGACGGTGTAGTGGATGTTTATAACTGCGTGGAAGCAAACGGAACCGTATATATTGTCATGGAATATCTTGAGGGCAGAACCCTCAAGCAGGAACTGAAAAAACACGGTAACTACACATTTGAAGACGCATTGAGCATTCTTGCCCCTATACTCAACGCACTTTATCAAATTCACGAAAGCGGAATTATACACCGTGACATTTCACCCGACAATATTTTTCTTTGCAATGACGGAACCGTCAGACTGATAGATTTCGGCGCCGCCAGAATGGCTTTAAATGACGACAGAAAGAGCCTGTCTGTAATATTAAAGAGAGGTTACGCGCCGAAAGAACAGTATTACACCAACGCAAAACAGGGACCGTGGACAGATGTGTATGCCACCGCGGCAACATTTTACCGTATGCTCACAGGCATTGTTCCGCAGGAAAGCCTTGAGAGAGAAGTTCAAGACGCACTTATTCCGCCGTCCGAGTTGGGAGTAATGATTCCCGAACACGCTGAACACGCTATTTTACGCGCATTGAAAGTTGATTCGACATTCAGAACAAAAAATACAGATGAATTTTACCGCCAGTTAACAGACCCGAGCCTTGATTTTACGCTTGACTCCCCTGCTACATACTCAGATTTCAAGCCCGTTAAACAAGATGAAAACAAAGAAGAAAACAGTGAAACAGCTTTCAAAGTCAAAAAAAGTAAAAAACCGCTTATAGCTACACTGATTATTGCGGTTTTACTTATTTCAGGCATTGCCGCTGCCGTTTTGTATATTTTCAGAGATTCAAAAGTTCTTGACAACGGCAGTTGCGGTGAAAATATGACCTGGGAACTTAACGCAGGCGGAACATTGAAAATAGAAGGCAGCGGAATTATGGATGATTACGGTAATTACTCCGACACGCCGTGGTTTTCCGACCGCGATAAAATTAAAATTATTGAAATCGGAGACAACATTAACAGTATAGGCAGCAGAGCGTTTTACGGCTGTGCTTCACTTGCGAAAATTGATTTCGGAACCGCTGTAAAATCTGTTGGCTCATATGCTTTTTACGGCTGTTCAAAACTTGAAAACTGTGTTTTGCCGGATACCGTCACTTCGCTCGGCTCTTATTCTTTCGCGCGTTGCAGCGCGCTTGAATACCTGCATGTGCCTGCTGCCACAACTCATTTCGGAGTTTCTGTTCTTGATTCAACCAATGTTTATATTTGCAGTGAATCCAAAAAATGTGACGCGGCCGCTTACGCCGAAAACACAGGACTCCTGTTTCGTGAATGCAATTCAACTCACGGCGCCGGAAATGACACTCCCACTGCCGTCAGCACAGTTTTTGACTTTGAGAATGAAAGTACTGCGGAAATCAAAGATTCCGTAGCCAGCGGATTTTGCGGAACAACAGCAACCTGGGTTTATACGGAAAACGGCGAACTGATTATAAGCGGCACAGGTAAAACGGACAATTGGACTGTTGATGAAAAAACCGGGACATGGTCACTTGGCAATATACCCGAATGGGAGCCGTATGCCTCTCAAATTAAAATGATAACCGTGAATGAAGGTATAACCGATATAGGAAACGGCGCTTTTGTCGGTTTTACCTCACTTGAAAATATAACTTTGCCGGAAAGCATTGAGGTAATCGGCAATAATGCTTTTATGGGATGCACATCTCTCACTTC
>ONON01000253.1 GCA_900319455.1 uncultured Eubacteriales bacterium | reverse complement strand
GTCACTCGATTAAGGAGGCTTTTTTGGCGGAAAATAATCGGAACAAAACAAGCTCGGTATAACTTATAAAATAAAAATTGAATTATGAAAAAAGTTGTGATAAGATTTAAACAATCTGTTATCGGGAGGAACCTGTCTATGAACGGCGGCAATAAAAATCCCTCTGTATGGAGCAAAAAATCAACGGGTGTTTTTCTTCTTGTTCTCGGCTGTCTGCTTATACTTTCCGTTATTCTGAGAGTAAGTTTTTACAGGTTTGAGTATAACGAAAAATTCACGGCGGTCGATTACGGCAGATTTAACTATTTTTCATATTTCACGGTTCAGTCAAATACAGCGGCGGCGGTTTACTGCATACTCGCGGCGCTCTCGGTATTCGGCTTTAAAAGCCTGAAGCGCGTTCAAAATCCGGCAGTCGGTCTGTTCATAACAACCTATGTCATAATAGCGGGTGTTGTCTATTGCAGCGGTTTTCCGATGGGCTTAACTCCTCCGCTTGTGTGGGATACCGCCTATCACCGCCTGCTTAACTCAACCCAGGTGCTCCACCATATGGTAAATCCCGTTGCCCTGCTTATATTTTGGCTCAGGCAGGGGAGTGAGCCTGCTGTTCCCAAACGCGTGCTGCCCGCGGTCGGTATTTATCCGTTTGTTTATTCCGTTTTCTGCATAATCCGCGGAGCGTTTTTTAAACCGGTTTTTTACGCTTATCCGTTTTACAACCCGCATTTTATCCTCGATGTAATCGCGAAGAACAAAGATGTAAGTGTTATATGGGGCTATGTCACAATGCTGCCCTTGCTTGTTTTCGGAATAAGTGTTTTTATCGCGATGGCTGCTGTTCTGCTTGCAGTTCATAACAGACAGACAAAGGATGATAAGAGAGGAAAACGGTAATGCTTAAAAGATTGTTATGTTTTATTATTGCCGGCACGCTGCTGTTCGCGTTTTTTGTTCCCGCTGCCGCGATTGTTTCTCCGCAGGATGAAAATCCGTCCGTTTCTTTCTTTGAAAACTTACGGAATAAGATTTCGGCTTTTTGTGAAAAACTGTTTTCACCGTTAATTAAGCTTTGGAGGCGTGTTATGACATATTTTGAAGTTAAGGGCGAAAATGTGCAGTGCACAAAAAACAGAAACGCCGTTCATATGCTCAAATCCGTAACCGATACAATCTGTGACAGCTTTATTATTACCACAGACGACGGCAAGGTTATTGTAATTGACGGCGGTCATAAAACGGAAACAGATTATTTCATTGAATACCTTAAAGCCGCAACAGGCGAAAAAAAGCCGCATATTGACGCGTGGTTTCTCTCTCACGCTCACGATGACCACTGCGAGGTGTTCCTTGAGGTTGTCGAAAACAGAAGCGATGAACTGACTTTTGACCGCGTTTACGCAAACTTTCCCGAAGCGTCATTTTACAACGGATATGACGAATGGGCTGTTACCGTCATTACGGACTACAACCGACTTATGCCGGCTTTTAAAGAAAAGGCCGCACAGCTTAAAGAGGGTGATGTTTTCAACATCGGTGCTGCGAAGTTCACGGTTTTTTATACTTTTAATCCCGAATGGAAAAACTGCAACGAGGGTTCAACAATCATGCGTATGGACCTCGGCGGTGTAAGCGTTATATTCACAGGAGACGCCGGTGTGAATGCCGGCAACTATGTTGTTGAAAAATACGCCGGCAGCGGAGTTCTTGACTGTAATATCTGCAAAATGGCTCACCATGGGCAGGACGGAGTTGACAGAAACTTTTATGAGGCCGTCTCTCCCGATGTCTGCCTGTGGCCAACACCCTCCTGGGTATGGGACAACCGCAACGGCAACCTAAAAACCCTTGAGGTGCGCGGTTGGATTGAGGAGCTCGGAGTCAAGACGAGTTATGTCGCAAAAGACGGGTCATCAATGAGGTATCTCTTCAATCCCCGTATTGTTACTACAACCGATGTTTTTGAGGAAGGCTACAGCGCTGAAACAGCGGTTGACCGCCTTGCGCGCCTCGGCTTTGAGGGAATAGATATGGGCTTCGACTACTGGGTTTTTGACGGTTCGCCTTTCCTTAAAGATGATTATCTTGAATGGGCAAGGTCTCTTAAAGCGAAAGCTGATAAAGCGGGAATCCCCTATACACACGCTCATGCGCCGGGAGAAGCAAATTCAGGTGATGTTATATACAGATCCATTGAGGCGGCATCGGTGCTCGGCGCAAAATATCTTGTAGTTCACCCGATTTGGAAAGATGAAAACGGCAAAATAATTGAGAGCAGATCAAAGTTCATTTCGGTAAACGCCGAAGCAATAAAAAAACTGCTTCCCAAAGCGGAAAAATGCGGGGTGATTCTTCTTTCGGAGAACATCTTATGGGGCGCGTCCAAAGATCCGAGAATTATAGCGGAACTTGTCAAAGAGGTCAATTCAGATTATTTCGGCTGGTGCTTCGACACGGGTCACGCTCATTGCAGCGGCTATAAAATGTCAGTTCTTGAAAAATGCGCCGTTGTTCCGCTGTCGCTTCATATTCAGGATAATGACGGCACCAGAGACGGTCACCTCATTCCGGGCGACGGCACAGTCAATTGGGATGAATTCATTGCCGTCCTTAAAAAAATCGGTTATTGCGGCGACTGTGTAATGGAGGCTCACCACCAGTCCCTCACGGCTTCCGACGCGCAGAGAGATGAAATTTTGACCCGTCTGCTTGAAGAAGCCGAAAAACTCCGCGACCGTATGCCGTAATCAATAAATTCAACAAGGAAGAACAGTTATGAAAAAAACGGTTAACGCTGTTATAATATTCTGCCTGCTTATCAGTCTCGCGGGCTGTTCACCTTACAGGTCTCATTACAGA
This sequence comes from uncultured Eubacteriales bacterium, assembly GCA_900319455.1. GTDB lineage: Bacteria > Bacillota > Clostridia > Oscillospirales > Acutalibacteraceae > CAG-177. Next base: position 2,084 of record ONON01000253.1, on the reverse strand, counting down.
GCCGTAGGCTTTGTGCATTCAAATGTTTCAAATTCAGCTTTTATGAGTTTTTTTGAGTTTGACGGCACAAATGTTATTACGCTTAAAAGCAAAAACGCCGGTGAAAAGTTAAAATATTCCGCAAAGCTTGAAACGGGTGAAATAAAAGTGTATTATGATACGGGCGCAGAAAAAAACGAGCTTATCACTGTCAGCGCGGGGGATGAAATAAGCTCGTCACTTGACATGCCCGCAACAGGAAAGATTTATATTATTGTCGAAACGCACGGCAAATGCGAAAACGGCGATTTGCGTTTTGATATTGTTTAACACGGAGTATGGCTTATGAAAAAATTCCTTATTGCCGTTGACCTTCAAAATGATTTTGTTGACGGCGCTCTCGGCACAAAAGAAGCTGTGTCGATTATTCCCGCCGCGGCAGAGAAAATTCGCGGCTTTGACGGTGAAATATTTGTTACGCTTGACACACACGGCGAAAACTATCTTGACACCGCCGAGGGCAAAAACCTGCCCGTCAGGCACTGCGTAAAGGGCAGTGAGGGTTGGCAGCTCAATAAAGAAATCGCGTCTGCCCTTGCCGGCAAAAAATACACTGCCGTTGAAAAACCGACTTTCGGCTCAATCGATTTGCCGGAGCTTATTGAAAAGGCGGCAGGCGGCGAAAATTTTGCTGTTGAGTTAATCGGGCTCTGCACCGATATATGCGTTGTGTCAAACGCTCTGCTTATAAAAGCTCACTTCCCCGAAGCGCCTGTTTCGGTTGATTGCGCCTGCTGCGCGGGTGTTACTGTTGAAAAACATAACGCGGCGCTGGAGACTATGAGGAGCTGTCAGATTAAAATTATTTAAAAGAGGAACTGTTTTATGAAACTCAATCCCATTGTTGTGTCACTGCTTGACACAGACCTGTACAAGTTTAATATGGATCAGGTGATTTTTCACAAGCACACCGACCTTTGCGGTCAGTATTATTTCAAATGCCGCAACGAAGGCATTGTTTTTACACCTGAAATGGTGGAGGAAATAACAGCGCAGGTTGATTACCTGTGCGCTCTCAGGTTCAGAAAAGAGGAGCTTGACTATCTGCGCTCAATCCGTTTTATCAAAAAAGACTATGTCGAGTTTTTACGGCTTTGGCATCCGATAAGGGATTATGTCAAAATCGAACTTTCAAAAGACGGCGAGCTTTCGGTTGTTGTTGACGGCCCGCTGTTCTCCGCTATGCAGTTTGAAATTTATCTGCTTGAAATAATAAATGAAGTATATTTCCGTATGGCTTTTGATTATGACAGGCTCAAACAATCCGCCGAAGAAAAGCTTAACGCGAAAATAAAGGCGATGAACGACGGAACATACACTTTTAAATTCGCCGAATTCGGCTGCCGCCGCCGACTTTCACGCGAGTGGGAGGATATCGCGGTTCGCCGTTTTGCCTCCGAGACAAAAAACTGCGTAGGCACATCGAATGTATATCTCGCGATGAAACATAATTTAACTCCGGTGGGCACTTACGCTCACGAGTTTGTGCAAATGTATCAGGGCATTGACTCAATCCCTCTCGCCTACACAAACCATTACGCTATGAAAGACTGGTTTGCCGAGTATGACGGCGATAACGGCACCGCGCTTACAGATACAATCACAACAGATTTGTTCCTTCTTGATTTCAACCGCTCCAATGTAAACAACTATTCCGGCGTTCGCCATGACAGCGGCGACCCTTACGAGTGGGGTGAGAAAATTATCAATCACTATAAAAAGTACGGAGTTGACCCCAAAACAAAGCTCCTTCTTTTCAGTGACAGCCTTGATTTTGACCGCGCTCAGGAGCTTTATGATTATTTTTGCAACAAAACAAAAGTCTCATTCGGAATAGGCACATTTGTTTCAAACGACACCTGCGAGGAGCCGCTGAATATTGTTATTAAGCTTCAATATGTCAACGGCAGACCGGTTGCCAAACTTTCCGACTCGCCCGGCAAGGCGATGTGCCGTGATGAGGATTATCTCAAATATCTCAAAAGCTCCGTTGAGTTCAGACTCAACAGAGAAAAATAAGAAAAGCGGCGGAGCTTCAAAACTCC
>ONON01000258.1 GCA_900319455.1 uncultured Eubacteriales bacterium | reverse complement strand
CCGTTTACGCTGAACATCCAGCCCGACATTTCGCCGTAGTCAAACTCAAACAGATAATTTATGCCGGCTATATACGCGCTTCTGTGGTCGGTGAGGGTTTTTGAAGAATCCTCTATGGGAATTTTATATTTTTTCGCCGCGTAAATAAGGCAGTCATAAGCCGTTGAGCCCTGCGGCAGGGTAAACTCGGTTTTTTCAAGAATAATACCGTCCGAAGGGGTGATTTTCTCATCTCCCCTTCCGGCTACCGTTTTGCAGTCAATGCTCATTGTAACGGTAACGGAATTTGTAACGGATGTTGTTTCCTCAACCGTGTAGTATTCATCCGGGCGCTGAATGTCACTTATTGAAACGCCTGCGGTTACCGCCCCGGCGAGAACGGCGATAATGATGAAATTGATGATTTTTCTGTTGCCCTTTGCAAGCAGAATAACCGCCGAGACAAGAGCCAGAAGCCACACCGCGGCAACACACCCGGCCTTGAGTGAAATCCGGCTTCCCTCTTTTTTCGCGATGCTGCGCGATGTTTCGGGCTGAGCCGATATTCGGCGTGATGTTTCCGGCAAAGTCTCATTTTTCTTTGTGACCAAAACAGAGGTTAATTCCTCCGTCTCTTTTTTGCCCTGAACGGTTGTTGCCGTTGTTTGCGCGTTCGCGGCTTTTTTCTCGGCCGCAGCTGTTGATTTTGCCTGTGTTGTTACGGTTTGCTTTGCTGTTGCCGCCGTTTTTTCGGTTTTTGCGCCTGTTTCGGGCGCGCCTGCCGCCGAGGTAAATGTTCTTGTTTTTATTTCGCGCTTTGTTCTCGAAACAGCCTGTGTTGTTTTAGGGGCGGGCTGAGTCTGCCGCCGGGAGCTTGCCGCCTGTGTTGTTTTGGGGGCGGCGGGGCCTGCCGGGGCAACCGCCGGCGTTGCCGGTTTTACGGGTGCCGCGTGCGTTGTAACCGGTGTTGAGGTTTCTTCGGCAATAACCGTTTTCAGCCCCGCGTTGAGTTCATAAAGCCTGCCCATACCGTGCTGCAGGCGGTAAATTGAAACAAGAGAATAAAGTGCCTGTGTTGTGGCGGAGACATTGTATGACCCGCCCTGTTTATGTGTAAAGCCGTGATCGGAAGCCTTGAAAGTGAGCATAAAATCAACGGCTGAGTTTTCGTTTTTAATGAAGCGCGCGTCTGTGAGCGGATTAATTCCCAGAGAGGTCAGCGCGACGATTACCTGAGCCGCGCTTTCGGGGTTTTCATCACTGTAATAGCTTGAAAAGCCCCCGTTGTTGCGCTGTTTTGCCGACAGCAGAGCCAATGCCCCGTCAACAGCGGATTTCACCCGCGCGTTTTCTTTGTAATAAGGCGCAAGGCACTGCACCGTCATGGCGGTAATGTCAACATCCGACACACCCACCGTTGTGTTAAGCGCCCAGCCTCCGTCCTCATACTGCTCCGAAAGCAGTTTTTCAATTACCTCTTCTTTTGAATATTTTGCCGAGTTATAACCGTTTTCCATAAGGTGAAGCCCGAAAACATTGCTCATTATTCCGAGCTCGCCTATTTCCTCATTCGCGATTTTTTTAACATAAGCGCTGTTCGCGCCCATTGCCGCGAAAGTCAGAGCATAGCGCTCTTTTGTTGTGGGCGAAGATGAAACGCCCCTGTTTTTGAGAGCGAGGGCAAATTTTGAATAGTCGTATTTGCCGCCCAAGTATTGAATAAGAGAAAAAACAAACCAGTCGGTTGTTGAACCCGCGTTATCGCTGTAAACGCCGTCAATCAGCTCCTGAACCGCGGTTTTTCCGTTCGCGTTGAGTTCGCCGCGCAGAATATTTTTTATTTCGGCTTCAACACTCTCCCCGGAAACAGCGCAAGCCCGGGTGCTGAAAGCCCCGGGCGCGAACGCTGTGATTATTGAGATTAAAGCGAGTATGAGGCACAATACCTCAACTGTTTTTCTCTTCATAACTCAAAATTATTTTGTGAAAATTCCCTTTATTAAGTTGATGATATAGTTGAAATAATATGTGATAATGTTTACAACATTGAGCTTGGCGTTGACCGAGCAGGCGGGAGGGGTAATAATTGAGCCGTCGGGTGAAGCGGCGGAAATAACACAGTTGCCAACAGCCGTTACGGTTACCGTCGCTTTGCCGTTTTTGTCGGTTTTAACGCCTGTGCCCTTGCCGTTGACAAGGATTTCAGCGCCTTCAACGGGAAGATTGACGGGAGCCCAGTTCGCGTCAAATCCTATTTTGCTCAGAGTGAGTTCCAATTCGGAATAAGAATCCGCTTCGGCTGTTTTTTTGTCAAAGAAAGCGTAGTTATCTGAGAATTTGTCGGCGTCTTTGTAAGAGAACGCGTAAACACTGTCGCCCGCTTTAACGGGGTCGGCGAGAGAGTATGACATAGCGTCATTAACATAATAGCCGAGGCTGCCCTTGTTTGTGTCGCCCCAGAGTTTAACAAGGCTGATGCCCGCGTACTCGCCCGTTGTTACCGTTGACTCATAGCCTTTTGCCGCGCCGCCCTCATAAAACTCCTCGTGCGCGCAGTAAAGAGCGTCATTGATTGTAATGGAACCGTCTTTGTCAACATCGGTAACGCTGACTGTCTGATTAACAACAACAAGACTGCCCTTGTCTGAAATGGTTACCACCACATTTGTGCCGTCCGCGGCGAACGCGGCGGCGCATACGCCAAACGCCATAACAATCGCGAGAATGAGTGATAATGTTTTTTTCATTTTTTTCTGTCTCCTTTTTATATATTACTCCGCGGATTTGTTTTTTTCAATCATCCGCTGAGTTTTTTTGCGTTTTTGATTTATTCTGCGTTGTTTTTTCTTCTCAAGCCTTTCGGGGTCTTCCTCTTTTATGCCCGCCGCCTCAAGTGCGCGCGGCCACGGGCCCAGAAACGCCTTTATGGCGTTTACCTCGCCGTTCGTGAAATCCTTGCGGGCGGGGTAGCGGGTTTCCCCCGCGGTTTGCAGCTCATCGAATTTATCTCGCAGCATACGCACGCAGTGTTCTTTTGAGTAATTCATTTTACACCTCTTCGATTTGAACAAATAAAAAAGCGCTCATTCAGAAAAGTCTGAACAAGCGCAACTGTTTAAATGCCTTCACGAAAAGTACAACACGCAAAAACAATAAACGGCTGCACTTTTCATTCCCAAAAAATGCTGCGGCACTGCCGCACCAAAACAAACGCGCCGCGGGTATTCCGACTTAACGGCGTTAAAGCCGCATACGGTAATGGAAGTTGCGACGGATTCTCACCGAACTTGCCCCTTATCCCGTTTATGGGAGCCGCGCGTTTTTAAATTGTCAATCTCTGTATAACACATTTTTCAAAAAATGTCAAGGCGCAACAGGTTGAAATTATGCTTACCAACGGTTATAATAGAACAGGGTATACGCTTTTGATTTTTATAATAAAATATTTATTTTTTAAAGTTGTTTGAAAATTACCCTTTTCGGGGTAAGAAAACCGGCTTTTCACACTATATGTGAGGGATGTTTTGCCGTCGTGACCGTTGAATGAAAATCCGTCAACGGAAAAACCGTCATCGGATGAACCGTCCGCGGATGAACCATCTTCGGAAAATCAGTCGCAATTAAATACTAAACAACAAAAAACTAAACAAACAAATACTAAACAAGTAAAAGACAGTTCTTACGAACTG
>ONON01000260.1 GCA_900319455.1 uncultured Eubacteriales bacterium | reverse complement strand
CTCAGACGCGGTTGTTTCGCAGGTTTCGGTCAAAGACTCATCGGGTCACGCCTGGGTTGAAATTTATAAAGACGGCATAGGCTGGGTGGTTGTTGAGGCCACCAACGCGCCGTCCGCCGACGATGAGCCCACACTGCTTCAGACTCTGTTCAGGGCGACAAATCCGCTGTCATCCGCAACAAGAAATATTTCTGAAACAATACAGAAAATCGACACCGAAAAAACAAAAAAACGCCTTGCTTTCCTGCTTGCCGCCGCGGTGTTCGCCGTGCTTATAATTTACATTTTGCGCTCGGCGGTTAAAGTTATAAAAAGGCACAGAGGTTTCTCGCTCTCAAATCCGCGAAAAGCTCTCGGCAACAGGTGCGCCCACCTTTATGAGCTGTGGCGTTTTGCCTATTATGACGGTAACGCGCACCTTTCTTATGAGGAGCTTTTTACGGCACTCGGCAAAAACGGTTGGCTTGAAAACAGCGAAAACCTTTATAAAGATTTTGAAAAACTTCTTTTCAGCGGTAAAAATGAGAATAAAACGGAGTTCGCCGATGCGATAGAATGCCTGAAAGCGGCTCACAAAAAAGCATATAAAGATATGACCGTCACTCAGAAATTCAAATACTGCTTTGTAAAAGTGATGTGGTAAACGCTGGCTTTAATGAGCCCCGGAAAAGAGCGTTTTACAGTAATTAATTATTAACGGAGGTGCGGAAATGACATTTATGGAGCTTGCCCGTCAAAGGTATTCCGAAAGATATTTCAGCTCAGAACCCGTTGAGCGTGAAAAGCTCAACCTTATTCTGGAAGCCGGAAGACTCGCGCCCACTGGCTGTAACTATCAGCCGCAGCGCGTTTATGTGATTGAGAGTGCCGGCGCTATGGAAAAAGCGATAGGAACAAAGGCTTCTCTGTGCGGCTGCCCGGTTGCCCTGCTTGTTTGCTATAATAAAGACGAGGTGTGGAAAAACTCCCGTGACAGGCTTTTTGAAAACTACAACTGCGGCGAACAGGATTGCAGTATTGTCGCCGCAAATATGATGTATGAAGCTGAGGAGCTCGGTGTGCATACATTATGGATAAGGGGCTTTGACGCCCGCGAGGTTGCGCAGGCGTTTTCTCTGCCCGGCAACCACATTCCGGTTATGATGCTCGCCCTCGGCTACCCGTCGGCGAACAGTCACCCGGCGCATCTGCACGGCAAGCGAAAAGAGTTGAGCGAAACGGTCAGATTTCTTTAAACCGTTAAAACAACCGTAAAAAATTGACACCCATCCGCCTGAACTGCGGGTGGGTGTTCGCGTTATAAAGTGTTTTTGCTTATTTGAGCCTGCATTTGAGCCCGCCGTCATAATAAACAACAATGGTTGAGCCCGGAGCGGGATTTTCGGCGATGATGAGTTTTGCCGCAAGTGTTTCAACGCTTGACTGAAGGAATCTCTTGAGAGGTCTCGCGCCGTAAACGGGGTCATAACCCTCATCGGCAATATAGTTTTTCGCTTCGTCCGTGATTTCAAGGCCAAGCTGCTGCTGCGCGAGCCTTTCGGCAAGCGATTGCGTAAGCAGGTTGATAATGCCGCCGATATTCTCTCTTGTGAGCGGTTTGTAAAACACGGTCTCATCTATTCTGTTAAGGAATTCCGGTCTGAATGATACTTTAAGCAACTGTGAGACACGGTCGCGCGCCTCCTGCGAGAGTTCACCGTTTTCAATGCCTTCGAGAATTATATCGGAGCCTAAGTTTGAAGTGAGTATTATTATTGTGTTTTTAAAATCCACCGTTCTGCCCTGGCTGTCGGTAATTCTGCCGTCATCAAGCACCTGAAGCAAAACATTGAAAACATCCGGGTGCGCCTTCTCGATTTCATCAAACAGCACCACGCTGTAAGGTCTGCGGCGAACCGCTTCGGTAAGCTGACCGCCTTCGTCATAACCTACATATCCGGGGGGCGCTCCTATAAGCCTTGAAACGGAGAATTTTTCCATATACTCACTCATGTCAATGCGCACCATGTTGTGCTCATCATCAAACAGTGCCTCCGCGAGAGCTTTGGCAAGCTCCGTTTTGCCCACGCCGGTGGGACCCAGGAAAAGGAATGAACCTATCGGTTTGTCAGGGTCTTTTATACCGGCTCTCGAGCGCAGTATGGCGTCACACACCTTCTGAACGGCTTCGTCCTGACCGATTACTCTGCGGTGAAGGATTTCGTCAAGGTGAAGGAGCTTTTCACGCTCGCCCTCCATAAGCTTGGCTACGGGAACGCCGCTCCAGCGTGAGACGATTTTCGCGATTTCTTCTTCGGTTACTCTGTCACGCAGTATGCTTTCGCCCTGATTTTGCGCCGCTTTCTTTTCCTCTTCCTCAAGCTCCTTCTGAAGCTGAGGAAGCTTGCCGTATTTGAGTTCCGCGAGCAGGTTAAGGTCGTAATCGCTTTGCGCTTTTTCGATTTTCGCGTTGACCGCTTCTATTTCACTGCGCAGCTTTCTTACCTTGCCTATTGATTCTTTTTCATTATCGAGTTTTGCTTTTTTCTCGTTGAAAACCTCTTTTTGCTTCGCGAGTTCCTCCCTTATCTGTTCAAGGTGGGCCTCGGAGAGCTTGTCAGTCTCTTTTTTGAGGGCGGCCTCCTCAATTTCAAGCTGCATAATTCTGTGTGAGATTTCATCAAGCTCCGCCGGCATTGAGTCGATTTCTGTTTTTATTGAAGCGCAGGCCTCGTCAACAAGGTCTATCGCTTTGTCGGGAAGAAAACGGTCTGAGATATATCTGTCCGAAAGGGTCGCCGCCGCTATCAGAGCGCCGTCCTGAATTTTTACACCGTGATATACTTCATACCTTTCTTTTAACCCTCTTAAAATGGAAATTGTGTCTTCAACCGTGGGCTCGGCAACCAGCACGGGCTGAAATCTTCTTTCAAGCGCCGCGTCTTTTTCAATATACTGTCTGTATTCATTAAGGGTTGTGGCGCCGATGCAGTGCAGTTCGCCTCTCGCGAGAAGCGGCTTTAAAATGTTGCCCGCGTCCATCGCGCCGTCGGTTTTGCCCGCGCCGACAATCAGATGAAGCTCGTCAATGAAAAGAATAATTCTGCCTTCGCTCTTCTGAATTTCGGTAAGCACCGCCTTGAGCCTTTCCTCGAACTCGCCTCTGTATTTCGCACCGGCGACGAGGGAGCCCATATCCAGCGAAAAAACAGTTCTGCCTTTAAGCCTTTCGGGCACATCGCCCTTTACTATTCTCGCGGCAAGCCCTTCGGCTATCGCTGTTTTGCCTACGCCCGGCTCGCCTATAAGGCAGGGGTTGTTTTTGGTTTTACGCGAAAGAATACGGATGACATTTCTGATTTCCTCATCTCTGCCGATTACCGGGTCAAGCTTTTGCTCGCGTGCCGCCTCGGTTAAATCTCTGCCGTATTTTTTCAAAGCGTCATAAGTGTCTTCCGGGTTGTCGGATGTGACCGTTCTTGAATTGCGCACATTTTTAAGCACGCTCAAAAACGCCTTTTCGGTTATGCCGTATGCGGAAAGAATGTTCTTGATTTCCGGCGATGCCTTTCTGATTATGCCCAGCATAATGTGTTCTACGGATATGTATTCGTCTTTCATGCTCTGCGCGGCTTTTTCAGCCTCCGACAGGGCGGCGAAGGCGGACTGTGAGTAATACATATCTCCGCCGGACACCCTCGGCAGCGAGCCGATTTCGGTTTGCAGTTTGCTCAAAAGGGAGTTTAAATCCGCCCCGATGCTTGTTACAAGCGAAGGGATCAGGCCGCCGTTCTGGCTGAGAAGGGCATAGAAAATGTGCAGCTGTTCCACCTGCTGGTTTGAGTTTTGCATTGCGATACTCTGCGCCGATGAAAGCGCCTCAAGACTTTTCTGCGTGTATTTTTCGGTATTCATAATTCACCCTCCTTTACGGGATTGTTGTTTCTATGTCTATAGAATACAGCGGGTTTGTTAAGAATACTATGCGAAATTATGAACAAATTGTAAACTTTTAGCACTCGCCAGCATAGAGTGCTAATTTATAGATTTTTGGATTTCTGATGTATAAATAAAAACCCCTCCGAAAGGGCAGTCACTCGTAAAACAGTAATGCCTCAAAGAGCGACCTTCGCACATCTTTGCAGGTATTCCTCTTCGG
>ONON01000261.1 GCA_900319455.1 uncultured Eubacteriales bacterium | reverse complement strand
TTCATCTGTTATTTTGTTCTTTTTGTGTATTGAAAAGCGGCGAGGGTTGTGCTAAAATATAAAATCGGTAACAAATGACCGCCGGGAGGTATGATTTTGGCGAAGAAATTTATGGATGAAGATTTTCTTCTTGACAGCGAACCCTCAAAAAAACTTTTTGCCGCGGCGAAAGATATGCCGATTTTCGACTGGCACTGCCACCTTTCTCCGAAAGAGATTTATGAGAACAGGCAGCCCGAAGATATTGCGTACCTCTGGCTCGCGGGCGACCATTACAAATGGAGGGCTATGCGTTCCTGCGGCGTTGATGAAGAATACATAACCGGCAACGCGACGGGGTATGAAAAATTCAAGGCTCTGGCGGAGATTATGCCCGGGCTTATAGGCAACCCGCTTTACCACTGGACGCATCTTGAATTACAGAGATATTTTGACATTTACGAGCCGCTGAGCGCGAAGACCTGCGACGACATTTGGGAGAGGGCGAACGCAAAAATAAAAGCGGGCGGTTTCACTCCGCGCGAGCTTATAAAGAACTCAAATGTTACCTGCCTTTGCACAACAGACGACCCGGCAGACACACTTGAATACCATATAAAACTCGCCGAAGACAAAACCTTCGGCGTAAAGGTCATCCCCGCTTTCCGCCCCGACAAAGCGCTCGGCATTGAGCTGCCCGGGTGGAGAAACTGGCTTTTCGATATGGAAAAAACGGCGGGAGTCAGAATAACAAGCTACACCGCGCTTACGGAAGTGCTGACAGACAGAATAGATTATTTCGCGTCGCTCGGGTGCCGCGCGAGCGACCACGCCTTCGGCGAATTCCCTTATCAGAGGGCGTCAAAAGCCGAAATTGAGCTTATTTTCAGCAAGGCGGTAAGCGGCGAGAAATTAAGTGAGAGCGAAATTGAGAAATACAAAACAGAACTTCTCCGCTTACTCGCGAAGGAGTACGCGTCACGCGGCTGGGGAATGGAGCTGCACATAGGCCCCATGCGCAACAACAATACGGCTATGTTCAACAAAATCGGCCCCGACACGGGCTTTGACTCCATTGACGACCGCGAGGTCGCGCGCAAACTCTCCCGTTTTATGGACAGCGTCGCTCAGGAAAACCTGCTGCCCAAAACAATACTTTTCACGCTCAACCCAAAAGACAACTATGTGCTCGGCTCAATGCTCGGCAATTTTCAGACAAGCGAGGCGCCGGGCAAAATTCAGTTCGGCTCGGCATGGTGGTTTAACGACAACATTGACGGAATGCGCGAGCAGATGAAAGCGCTTGCAAATCTCGGAGCGATAAGCAAATTTGTGGGTATGGTAACGGATTCACGCTCTTTTCTGTCATATCCGAGGCATGAGTATTTCAGACGCATTCTCTGCGCCCTGCTCGGCGATATGGTTGAAAACGGGCTTTACCCCGAGGATTATGATACTCTTTGCGCCGTGGTGCGCGACATCTCATATAACAACGCGGTCAATTATTTCGGAATTGAAATATAACATATAAGAAAGGGTGCTTTTATGGCAAAATACGTTATCGCTCTCGACCAGGGCACAACGAGTTCAAGGGCAATAGCTTTTGACAAGGCGGGCAACATTGTTGCCAAGGCTCAGAATGAATTTGACCAGATATATCCGCAGGCGGGCTGGGTCGAACACGACCCGATGAAGATTCTTTACAGCCAGCTTCAGTCGCTCACCGGCATTATGGCCGAGGGCACCGTTTCCGCTTCGGATATTGCCGCCATAGGCATTACCAACCAGCGCGAAACTACAATACTCTGGAACAAAGAAACGGGCAAGCCCGTTTACAACGCCATTGTATGGCAGTGCCGCCGCACGGCGGATATATGCGAAAAGCTTATTGAAGAAGGGCTTTCCGACTATATTCAGGAGCACACGGGTCTTATTATAGACGCGTATTTCTCAGGCACGAAAATCAAGTGGATTTTAGACCATGTTCCCGAGGCGCGGCAGCTTGCCGATGAGGGCAAACTCCTTTTCGGCACAGTCGAAACCTGGCTTATCTGGAATCTTACCGGCGGCGCTACTCTGAGCGACACCGCCGTTCATGTAACCGATTACTCAAACGCCTCGCGCACAATGCTGTTTGATGTTGACAGGCTCTGCTGGGATGAAACGCTTTGCGAAAAGCTCGGTATCCCGATGAGCATACTGCCCGAGCCGGTGCCTTCAAGCAAGGTTTACGGCAAGGTGGCGGGCGGCATTGTCGGGCTTGAAGATCTTGAGGGCGTCCCGATAAGCGGTGCCATCGGCGACCAGCAGGCGGCTCTTTTCGGCCAGTGCTGCTTTGAGGCGGGTCAGGCGAAAAACACCTACGGCACAGGCTGCTTCCTGCTTATGAACACGGGCAAAACCCGCACAAAATCACGCAAAAAGCTGCTTACCGGCGTCGCGTGGGGAATAGGCGATGAGGTTGAGTATGATGTTGAGGGCTCCGCGTTCAACGCGGGCTCCGTAATCAAATGGCTGCGCGATGAACTCGGCCTTATCAACACCGCGAGACGCTGCGACGAGCTTGCCGAGAGCGTTCCCGACGCCAACGGAATCTATTTTGTTCCCGCCTTCACGGGCTTGGGCGCGCCCTACTGGGATATGTACGCGAGAGGCACGATAGTCGGCCTTACACGAGGCGTGAACCGCGCTCATATAGCGAGAAGCGTGCTTGAGGCAATCGCCTACCAGATGACCGACCTTCTTGAAGCGATGAAAGAGGATTCCGGCATTAACTTCACCGAACTGCGCGTTGACGGCGGCGCGTCCGTAAGCAATATAATGATGCAGATTCAGTCCGACCTTATCCGCTGCATGGTGGTTCGCCCGAAAACGGTTGAAACAACGGCGCTCGGCGCCGCGTATATGGCGGGCCTCGCAGTCGGCTTCTGGAAAAACAAGGAAGAAATCATCTCAAACAGAGAAATCGACAAGGTTTTCACTCCCCAGATGCCTCTTGAAAAGCGCAACGAGCTTTACGCAGGCTGGAAGAGAGCGGTTGAGCGTTCGCGCGACTGGGCAAGGCCTTAAATAAAAAACAATAAACAGCACAAAATAAAAGTTAATATAAGGAGAAACACAATGGACTACGCAAAAGAATCATTACGCCTTCACGAAGAATGGAAAGGCAAAATCGAGGTTATAGCAACCGTTCCCGTAGCGAGCAAGGATGACCTTTCACTCGCTTACACACCGGGTGTTGCTCAGCCCTGCCTTGAAATACAGAAGGACCCTTCAAAGAGCTATGAACTTACCAGAAGGCACAACCTCTGCGCCGTTATCACCGACGGCTCGGCCGTTTTGGGTCTCGGCGACATCGGTCCCGAAGCCGGTATGCCCGTTATGGAGGGTAAGTGCGTTCTTTTCAAAGCTTTCGGCGGCGTTGACGCCTTTCCGCTCTGCGTCAAAACAAAGGATGTTGACGAATTTGTAAACGCGGTTTACCTTATTTCCGGCTCCTTCGGAGGAATAAACCTTGAGGATATTGCCGCCCCCCGCTGCTTTGAAATCGAGCGCAAGCTCAAAGAGAAGTGCGACATTCCCATTTTCCATGATGACCAGCACGGCACAGCGATTATTACTCTTGCCGGCCTTATCAACGCTCTCAAAGTCGTTGGCAAAAAGATGGAGGATGTTAAGGTTGTTACATCCGGCGCCGGCGCGGCGGCTATTTCAATCACCAAGCTCCTTCTTTCGGCGGGCTTCAAAAATATTGTTATGACCGACAGAAAAGGCGCTATTTACAAAGGCAGAGACGGCCTCAACTGGATTAAGGAAGAAATGGCGGAGGTTACAAACCTCAACGGCGAAAAAGGCACACTTGCCGATGTTATCAAGGGCGCGGATATATTTATCGGCGTTTCGGCACCCGGCACCGTTACAACAGAGATGGTTAAAACCATGAACAAAGATGCCATTGTTTTCGCCTGCGCCAACCCGACTCCCGAAATCTTCCCCGATGACGCGAAAGCGGGCGGAGCGAGGGTTATATCCACGGGCAGAAGCGACTTCCCGAACCAGATTAACAATGTTCTTGCCTTCCCCGGCATTTTCAGGGGCACATTTGATGTTCGCGCAAGCGACATTAACGAAGAGATGAAGATGGCGGCGTCACACGCTCTCGCCAACCTTATCTCGGATGATGAACTCAGTGAGGATTACATCATCCCCAAGGCGTTCGATCCCAGAGTAGGTCCCGCGGTGGCGGCGGCTGTTGCTCAGGCCGCGAGAGACAGCGGCGTTGCGAGAATCTGAGAAGAATTATAAAAAATCACGGCGGGTGCGGTTGGGCAGCAACTCATAAACCGGTATTGGTTTTCGCATCAAACCAAAAGCCGCATAACATCGTCAGATTTGCTTACCGGACATCAAGTATGCTCTCACAAATCTTCCTTGTTCTGCGGCTCTTTTTTTGCG
>ONON01000262.1 GCA_900319455.1 uncultured Eubacteriales bacterium | reverse complement strand
GATGGGAATGAAGAAGGTTGTCAATGATTACAAGGCCCGCGGCATTGACTCGGGTATGGATCCTTACTGCCTTCCCGATATAATGGATATCAACCTCTTTATAGACAGAAAATACAGCGAAGAACTCGGCGCGACCGAGGACGACATCAAAGCCGCCATCTTTGATTCCATCAAGGTCAGTGTTGCTTCCTATGAAGGCAAAGTCAAACTCCTTGAAATGAAAGGCGAGTAATAAACCCTGAGTCGCGGAGCTGCTTCTTTTCACCGGCAGCTCCGCTGATTTTGACATTTTGAGTAAGTTGAAAGGGCGATAAAATGGAAGAGAAAAAATATGTAGGCAAAAAAGAGCTGTGGATGTTCGCTCTGGGCGCGGGCGGTCAGGGTATGATTTACGCCATGATGTCAAGCTATATCAGCGACTACTATGTGAATGTGCTTCAGCTTAATCTCTGGTTTGTGCTCGGGCTTATGCTCCTTGCGAGAGTGTGGGACGCCATAAACGACCCGCTTATGGGTATGATTGTTGACAGCCACACCACAAAATGGGGCAAAATGAAGCCCTACATTCTGTTCGCGTCGGTTCCCATAGCCGTGCTCACCATACTTATGTATTTAAGTCCCGACTTAAAAGGCACAAGCCTTATGGTGTTCTGCGCCGTGGTATATATCGCGTGGGGTATGTGCTACACCATGGCGGATGTTCCCTTCTGGGGGATTCCCAATATCATCACTCCCGACACCAAAGAAAGAGGCTCGGTCATTTCCTTTACAAAAATCATAAACAGCGTCGGGTCGGCTTTCCCGGAAATATTCTTCTTTATCGCAAGTCTTGTGCTTCCCAAGATAATCGACAGCAGCAATGTTGTTGAATACGGCAAAAAGAAATATCTTATAATCGCTGTCGCGGTTGTGGCAATAGGTTCGTTGCTTTACATCAACTCTTATTTCCACATAAAAGAAAGAGTCGTTCCGCCCATACACAAAAGGCAGAAGGGCGAGGCCTCCTCGCTCAAAAGAGTTTTCACCTGCAAACCCCTTATGCTTGTGCTTCTTATGGGTGTGCTGTCAAGCGGCAGATATATGGTTCAGGCGGCGGCAATTCATGTTGCGCGCTACGCGTTTTATATCCCCACGGGCAAATACAAGGGCGTTGACCTCGCCTCCCTTTCTTACGCGGACAGAGTGGCGGCAATAGACGCGAGCGTGGGACTTGTTAAAACGGTGTTCCAGATTTGCGCGATTGTCGGTATGTTCGGCGCAACGCTTCTTATGCCCGCGCTTATGAAAAAGATTGACTACAAAAAGCTTTTGATATACACCTGCATAGCGGGCGCCGTGTCAAGCCTGTTCACAACGCTTATCGGCTGGTTTACAAACAACCTTTACGCCTGCATTCCCTTCATTATAATTTCAAGCATTCCTCTCGGTGTTATAAATGTTCTTACGGGCGCTCTTATAGGTGACGGCCTTGATTATCTTGAATTGAAAACCGGTTACAGAGATAACGGTCTCGGTTCGGCGATACAGGGCTTTGTCAATAAAATCGGCTCCGCGCTTTCAACCTGCGGCATTATTGTTATGTATATGCTGATTAACATTGACCCCTCCGAGATGTATTCGGCAACTGCCGTAAAATCCGCCCTTGACCTTACTCACGCGCAGAACTTCGCGGTATTCTCGCTTGTTTCGGTAATTCCGGGTGTAAGTCTGCTGCTGTGCTCAATCCCGATGTTCTTCTATAAGATTTCGGGCAAAGAAAAAGAAAAGATGATTGAAGAACTCAAAGCGAAACGCGAAGCGGAGGGCTTCAATGTGGCGGAATAATCCGCAAATATACTCAAACAGAAACAGGTGATTCCGATGTCCGAAGAAAGACAGTTAAGAAACATAGCCATTATCGCTCATGTTGACCACGGCAAAACAACCCTTGTTGACGAGCTGTTAAAGCAGAGCGGAACATTCCGCGAAAACGAGCAGGTGGCTGAAAGGGTAATGGACTCCAACGACCTTGAGCGTGAAAGAGGAATAACAATCCTCTCAAAAAACACCTCGGTTCATTACAAAAACACAAAAATAAATATAGTTGACACTCCCGGTCACGCCGATTTCGGCGGTGAGGTGGAGCGTATTCTGATGATGGTTGACGGCGTTCTTCTTCTTGTTGACGCGTTTGAGGGCTGTATGCCGCAAACAAGATTTGTTCTCAAAAAAGCGCTTAATCTCAAGAAAAAGGTGCTTGTTGTCATCAATAAAATCGACCGTCCCAACGCGAGACCGCATGAGGTTGTTGATGAAGTGCTTGACCTTTTCATTGACCTCGGAGCGGATGAGGATCAGCTTGAGTTCCCCGTAATTTACGCGTCGGCCAAAGACGGCTACGCCTCCGATGACCCGGAAGCTGACGGTTACACGCTTGAAAACAAGTCAATAGGCAGGGGCACAATGCAGCCTCTGTTTGATGCCATTCTCAAATATATTGACCCGCCCGCGAACAATCCGGACGGCCCTATGCAACTTCTTATTTCATCGCTTGATTATGACGATTTCATTAAAAGAATCGGCATCGGCAGAGTTGAGAGGGGCAGTGTGAGAAAGGGCGAAACAGTCGCTTTGTGCAAGGCGGACGGCACCACCCAGAATGTCAGAATAGCCAATCTCTACCAGTTTGAAGGGCTTAAAAGAGTGGAGTGCGAAACAGCGACGGCGGGCGATATAGTTTGCGTGTCGGGCATTGACGGGCTTTACATCGGTGAAACTCTCTGCGATCCCGCGAAAATCGAACCGCTTCCGTTTATTAAGATTGACGAGCCCACGCTTTCAATGAACTTTATAGTCAATGACAGCCCGTTTGCCGGCAGAGACGGCAAATTTGTCACCTCGCGCAACATACGCGACCGTTTGTTCAAAGAGGTTGAAACCAATGTAAGTATGCGCGTTGAGGAGACGGAAAGCACCGACACATTCAAGGTTTCCGGCAGAGGTGAGCTGCACCTTTCCATTCTTATTGAGACAATGCGCCGCCAGGGCTATGAATTTGCCGTTTCACGCCCGGAGGTCATTTATAAAAAAAGTGAAGACGGCAGGCTGCTTGAACCCATTGAACAGCTTGTTGTTGAGGTTCCCGACCAGTATGTCGGGGCGGTTATTGAAAAACTCGGCTCACGCAAGGCGGAGCTTCGCGATATGACATCAACAGACGGCGGCACCACACACCTTGAATTCCGCATTCCGTCAAGGGGATTGATCGGCTACCGACCCGAATTTATGACAGACACAAACGGCAACGGCATTATGAACCAGATTTTTGACGGCTATGAGGAATATAAGGGCGATATTCAAACCCGCGAAAGGGGCTCCATAGTAGTTCACGAAAGCGGAACCTCAACGGGTTACGGGCTTTTCAACACGCAAGACAGAGGCAGGCTTTTCATAGGCCCCGGCGTGGAGGTCTATGAGGGTATGATTGTGGGCGAATGCGCCAAAAATGAAGATATAGTCTGCAATGTCTGCAAGGCGAAACATCTCACAAACACAAGAGCGTCCGGCTCAGATGAGGCGCTGCGCCTTGTTCCGCCTTCAACGCTCAGCCTTGAGCAGTGTATGGAGTTTATCAAGGATGACGAGCTTCTTGAGGTTACGCCCAATCACCTGCGCCTGAGAAAACGCATACTTTCAAAAGAGCTGCGTATGAAACAGCAGTTCAGAAAAAAATAAATTTCGGAGTTACAAGTGAGTATTACCGGAAATGAAAAAACGGCTGTCGCTCTCGGCAGCTTTGACGGCCTGCACAAAGGTCATATATCCGTTATTGCCTCGGCTCTTTCTTTGAGGGCGTCGGGGCTTTTTCCCGTTATACTGCTTTTTGACGAACATCCGATGAAAATTCTCGGCTCCGCTCCCGATGAAATACTGCAAAAACACCTTCGCAGAAAAATTCTTGAAGGTATGGGAATTTGTATTGAGGACATAGCGTTTGAGCAAATATACAATATGACGGCGGAGGAATTTTTCAGGGAAATTCTTGTAAAAAAACTTAACGCCGGAGCGCTGTGCTGCGGTGAGAACTACCGCTTCGGGGCGGGAGGCACAGGCAACTGCGAACTTTTAAAAAAACTTTGCGCCGAAAGCGGAACACAGCTTTATGTAAGCGAAAGCGTGCTGTATGAGGATGAACCCGTCAGCTCAACAAGAATCCGTTCGGCAATAAAATCGGGCGATTTAAAATCCGCGGGCGATATGCTCGGCAGACCGTTCTTTTATGACGGCGAGGTGATGCCGGGCGACAGAAGGGGCAGAAAAATGGGCTTTCCCACAGCCAATCAGTTTTTTGAAAACGGTTTTATTGTGCCGTCATTCGGGGTTTACGCTTCCCGCGTAACCGTTCGGGGCTCAATGTTCCGCGGGGTTACCAACATAGGGGTAAGGCCCACCTTCGGCATATCAAATCCCCGCAGCGAAACGCACATTGAAGGCTTTGAAGGTGACATCTACGGTGAAAATATTGAGGTCGCTCTTATTGAAAAAATCAGAGATGAGGTTAAATTCTCATCAATGGGTGAGCTTGCCGAACAGATAGAAAAAGACAGCCGGGCGGCAAGACATATTTTTGAGAAAAGGGGAGAAAACCGCTGTGTATGAGAGTTGGGAAGCGCTTAAAACAGAGTGTATGCAATGCGAAAAATGCGGACTGTGCCAAACGCGCACAAACCTTGTTTTCGGCGTAGGCAATGAAAAGGCGGAGGTGCTTTTTGTGGGCGAGGGGCCCGGAGAAAACGAGGACTTGCAGGGCGAGCCGTTCGTCGGCAGGGGAGGTCAGCTGCTTGACAAATATCTGGCCGCTGTTGACCTTGACCGCAAAAAGAATATATATATCGCCAACATAGTCAAATGCCGCCCCCCTCAGAACAGAGACCCTAAACCGGAGGAACAGGATGCCTGCATCGGGTGGCTGCGCGAGCAGACAAGGCTTATCAAGCCTAAAATCATAGTCTGCCTGGGCAGAATATCGGCGCAGAAGCTGATATCTCCCGATTTCAAAGTTACAAAACAGCACGGTGAATTTATCGAGAAGGGTTCAATCCTTTTTATGGGCACTTTTCACCCTGCCGCGCTGCTCAGGAATCCTTTGCAAAAACCCGACGCGCTTGAGGATTTTCTGGCTTTGAAAAAGAAAATCAGGGAAGTGTGCGAAAGAACATATTGAAAATTCACGCAAAATTTACTTTTTAAATCTTTACACACTATATAAAATATTATATTATAGTCAGTAGTTGAATATATGAGGTGGTTGTTATGCAGGCAAAATACAAACGCATCCTTCTTAAAATAAGCGGTGAGGTTCTTGCCGGAGAAAAAGGCTCCGGCTTTGACCCTGACAAGCTGGATGTTATATGCAGGGCAGTTAAACAAACCCGTGAAATGGGCGTTCAGATAGGCCTTGTTGTGGGCGGCGGCAATTTCTGGCGCGGGCGCTCAAGCGAAAATATGAACAGGGCAAGGGCGGATCACATAGGAATGCTCGCCACCGTTATGAACGCGATTATGCTTGAAGAAACCCTCAGAAACCTCGG
>ONON01000263.1 GCA_900319455.1 uncultured Eubacteriales bacterium | reverse complement strand
GGACCGTGCAGAGGGCAGATGTAATCAATTTCAAGCCCTTCGGCTTTTTTGAGCAGCCCCTCAACCTGCTTGCCGTATTTGCCCACAATATTGAAATAGTATCTTCTCGCTTCACAGCTCCAGCCCTCATCGGCGTCAACGGTGCCGAATTTGCCGAACGCGTCGGCGGAGAAAAGAACCTTGTCTTTGCTGTCGTATGAAACCATAACCTCGGGCCAGTGAACCATCGGAGCCATATAAAAGGTGAGAGTGTGAGCGCCGAGATTAAGCGTTTCGCCCTCTTTAACCCCTTTTACTCTTGAAAGCGGAGTGTCGCAGAAATTGGGGAACATTCTCACCGCGCCGTCGGAGCAGACAACCTGCAGGCCGGGGTATTTTTCGCAAAGGGCGTCAATGCCGGCACTGTGGTCGGGTTCAAGGTGGTGAACTATAAGGTAATCGGGAGTCCTTCCGTCAAGAGCCGCCTCAAGATTTGCGAACCAGCGGTCAACCGCGATTTTATCTGCCGTATCCATAACGGCAACCTTTTCATCAAGGATGAGGTATGAGTTGTAAGCCATACCTTTTTCAAGCATATACTGCCCCTCAAAAAGGTCAACCTCATAATCGTTTACGCCTGTGTATTTAATATCGTTTGTGATTTTTACTTCCATTTTAAACCTCCGTGAATATGTATTTAAAGCACTTTTGAAAGAAAATCGCGAAGCCTCGGGCTTTTGGGAGCGGTAAAGAACGCTTCGGGGGTGTTCTCCTCCTGAATTACGCCTTCATCAATAAAGATTACCCTTGTGCCCACCTCGCGGGCAAAGCCCATTTCGTGTGTGACAACAACCATTGTCATACCCTCTTTCGCGAGCTCCTTCATAACCTCAAGCACCTCGCCCACCATTTCGGGGTCAAGGGCGGATGTGGGCTCGTCAAACAGCATAACATCCGGGTTCATGGCAAGGGCGCGCACAATGGCTATGCGCTGTTTCTGCCCGCCGGAAAGCTGTGAGGGGTAAGCCCCGGCTTTATCGGCAAGGCCTATTCTCTCAAGCAGGGTTTTCGCCCTTTCCTCAGCCTCCTGTTTGCTGAGTTTTAACAGCTTCACCGGCGCCAAGGTGATGTTATCCATAATGCTCAGGTTGGCAAAAAGATTGAACTGCTGAAAGACCATTCCTATTTTCTGCCTGGCGAGGTTTACATTTATATAATTCTCGCTGTAGATTTTTTTCATCAGCGACTTGTAAGCCTTGCCCTCATGCTTTTCATTGAGCAAATCCTCGGCTTTGATTTTCGCTGTTAAAGCGGCTTTTATTTCCTCATCCGTTTCGCCTGTGTTCTTTGCCTTTTCGGCGGCGAACAGGCTCTGAAAAGTTTTTGAAAGCTCAATAACATCCGGGTGAAGGTAAGGGTCAACGGGGGTAACAAGCTTGTTCTCCAGCCAAACCTCGCCGTAGGTTGGCTCCTCAAGCAGGTTCAAACAGCGCAAAAACGTGCTTTTGCCCGAACCGGAAGGCCCGATAACAACAACCACCTCGCCCGCGTCTATCTCGGCGCTTATGCCCTTGAGCACATGATTGCTGCCGAAATATTTATAGAGGCCGTCAACTTTTATAAGCGCTTTTTTCTCAGTGGTCACTTTTGCGCAGCCTCCTTTCAAGAATACCTACAAGTTTTGTGAGAATAACAACCACAACAAGGTAGATGAGCGCGACCGCGATAAGCGGCATAAACGCCGAAAATGTGCGCCCGCGTATAAGGTCGCCCGCCTTGGTGAGATCCCTTATTCCCACATAGCCCGCCACGGATGTTTCCTTGAGCAGAACGATGAATTCATTGCAGAGCGTGGGCAGAACAATTTTGAACATCTGCGGTATGACAATGTAAACCATTGTCTGAATGTAGTTGAAGCCGAGGCTTCTGCCCGCCTCAAACTGCCCGTTATCCACCGACATAATTCCGCCTCGGAATATTTCGGCGACATAGGCGCCTGAGTTTATGCCGAATGATATAATTGCGACAAGGGTGCCTCTTGTTGATGATTTGAAAATGATAAAATACATAATAAGAAGCTGAACAACCATAGGCGTGCCCCTTATTACCGTTAAATAGAGCTTACATATTCTGTCGGCAAGCCCGAAGATTTTAACGCCGGCGCCTCCCCTCTTTTTGAGAGACTCGCCCGTTTTATCATAAGTAGAACGGATTGTGGCGATCAGCACGCCTATGCAGATGCCCAGAACGGTTGCAAAAAACGCTATTATCAGGGTTGTTTTAAAACCCTCGGCAAGCCACTGCCACCTGTTGCCGTCAATAAAATTAAGTTTGAACTGCGCCGCGATGTCGGCAAACCAATCTTTCATAAAAAACTCCCGGTTAAAAATGATTTACACTGTATATTATCATTAAAAAAACAATTATTCAACCGCAAAAACGGATTTTGCACATTTTTGTCAACTGAAATGCGCAAATTTTGCATATCATCGGATTATGAGATGCGCAAACTGTGATTTGGATACAAAAAAATGACCGTCTGCACTCAAACGGTCAAACTATTTATTAATATTCGGGTTGTCTGTTCTGTTCATAATATAATCAACCGAAACCTCATAATTTGTTAAAGTGTTATTTGATATATTGAAAAATTTACATATCTGTGATATATTGTTAATATCTGTTATTATGCGTTGTGCGGTTTTCATTTGTAACAGATTAAATGTTAAGTTCAATGTCAGAGCCCTTAAGGGTGAAAGAATTTGATTGATTATGAAAATTTCCGTTGCGCTCGCCGCCTATAAAGGCGAAAAGTATATCGGCGGGCAAATAAAATCAATACTCGCTCAGCTTCCGCCCGACGGCGAAATAATCGTTTCCGACGACCTGCCCGGCGGCGAAACGGCGCGGGCGGTTGCCCGCGCGGCGGACGGTGACAGCCGCGTTAAATACATTGAAGGTCCCGGCAAAGGCGTGTGCGCCAATTTTGAGCACGCTGTTCGCGCCTGTTCGGGCGATGTGATTTTTTTAAGCGATCAGGATGATGTGTGGCTGCCCGAAAAGGTCGGCTCCGTTATGAAAGAGTTTGAAAAAGGGGCGGATGTTGTTCTGCACGACGCTTTTGTTACCGACGCATTTCTTGAAATAAAAGAGGAATCTTTTTTTAAAGCGCACTCATCAAAAAGCGGGTTTGCCGCCAATCTTATAAGAAACTCCTTTGTGGGGTGCTGTATGGCAATGACAAAAGAGGTTGCGGATATGTGCCTGCCATTCCCCGACGGTCTGCCTATGCATGACTGGTGGATAGCCCTTCTCGCGCTTAAAAGGCGCAAAAAAGTTGTTCTTCTGCCGGAGCGTCTGATATACTGGCGCAGGCACGAAAACACAATTACGGGCAAAAAGAACAGCCTTGCTCAACAGCTTAAATGGAGAGCGAAGATGATTATTCTGTTGATTGAGAGGAAATGAGTTATGGACTCATCTAAGGTAACCGGGTGCATAGTCACTTTTAACAATATGCGCACCATCGACAAAGCGATAGGCACCCTGTTAAAGCAAACAAAGCTGCCCTTTACGCTTTTTGCGGTTGACAACTGCTCAACCGACGGCACTCCCGAACACATTGAGGAGAAGTACCCTGAGGTTAAAATTGTCAGAAGCGCCGAAAACATCGGCTTCGGCGCGGGCCACAACAGCATTATGGGTGAGCTCAATTCCGAATATCACGCAATAATCAACCCCGACATTATTCTGCGCGACGATGTGCTGAGCAAAATGGTAGCTTATATGGACGAACACCCCGATATAGGAATGCTCTCGCCCTGCATACGCTTCCCCGACGGCAGGCCGCAGATTTTGGGCAAGCGCAACCCGAAACTCTCTTACCTTGTCGCAAGCCGTATGAGGGGCAGCAAGCCCGGCAGCCTGCTCAGGGAATACGCGATGCTTGACGCCGGAATAAACGCCCCGCTTGACATTGAAAACGCCACAGGCTGTTTTATGCTCATACGCACCTCACTGTTTAAAGAAATCGGCGGCTTTGACAAACGCTATTTTATGTATTTTGAGGATTGCGACCTCTCCCGTGAGGTTTGCAGACGCAGCCGCCTTGTTTATTACCCCGACGCGGTGGTTTACCACGAATGGGGCAGAGAATCCAAAAAGAATATGAAGCTTCGCGTAATTCAGATAAAATCCATGTTCGCGTATTTCAACAAATGGGGCTGGAAATAGCCCGACGGAGACAATATGAAAAAATACTTGCGCAATTTTTACAAATACCGCTATCTGCTCTATGAGATAGTGCGTAAAAACATCAAACTGCAATACCGCGACTCATTTCTCGGCATACTGTGGACTTTTTTGCAGCCCCTGCTCACCACAATAGTGCTTGTTGTGGTTTTCGGCAACCTGCTCGGCAAAGATTCCTCAAAAGTTCTCAACTATCCCGTTTATCTGCTTTGCGGCAGGCTGCTTTATGATTTTTACTCGCAATCCACAAAGCGGGCCATGCGATCAATAAAAAACAGCGCTTCGGTAATCAAAAAGGTTTATGTGCCGAAATATATGTACCCGCTGGCAAATGTGCTCTCCACCTTTGTTACCTTTTTGATTTCGCTTGTTGTGCTTGTTCTTTTCATTGCTTATTTTATGATTTTTTCGCCGAACAAGCCGAATATCACGCCCTATGTTTTTCTGGCGTTTATCCCTTTGGGCATACTGTTTATTCTTTGCCTGGGCGTCGGGCTCATACTCTCAACGCTTGAGATTTTTTTCAAGGATGTCGAATACCTTTACGATGTTTTCTGCATGCTTCTTTTCTATGTAACGCCCATTGTTTACAGCATTGAGCAGCTTAAAATCAAAAATGTGTGGGCAATGCGGATTTTTATGGCGAACCCGCTTTACTCAATAGTTCATATGTTCCGTGATTGCGTGCTGTTCGGGCAGATGATAAACATACACCACCTGCTTTACGCGCTTTGCTTCAGCCTTGTTACGCTGGCAGTCGGAATAACGGTGTTCGCCAAAAAGCAGGATAAATTCATTCTTCACATCTGAGGAGGGCGTTTATGGCACAGCCCGCAATCAAGGTTGAAAACGTGAGCGTTCTTTTTAACCTTAACAATGAGAAAATCGACAATTTAAAAGAATATTTCATAAAGCTTGTCACCCGCAAGCTCCACTATAACGAGTTCTGGGCGCTGCGTGATATTTCATTCACAGTGGAGAAATCCGACCGCGTGGGCGTTCTCGGCTTTAACGGCGCGGGCAAAAGCACACTGCTGAAGGTTGTTTCCGGCGTGCTCAAGCCCACAAAGGGCAGCGTTGAGGTTCACGGGGTAATAGCGCCTATGCTTGAACTCGGCGCCGGCTTTGATATGAACTACTCCGGGCGTGAGAACATCTACCTTTACGGCGCCACAATGGGCTACCCGAGAAAGTATATTCAGGAGCGCTATGATGAAATTGTCAGGTTCAGCGAGCTTGAGAAATTCATTGATGTTCCCGTTAAAAACTACTCCTCAGGCATGAAGGCAAGGCTCGGCTTCGCGATAGCCTCCGCCGTGGAACCCGAGGTGCTTATTCTTGATGAGGTTCTTTCGGTGGGCGACGCGAAATTCAAAAAGAAGAGCGAGCAGAAAATAGTCTCAATGTTTGACAAAGGCGTTACCGTTCTGTTCGTTTCGCACAACACGGAGCAGGTAAGGCGCATTTGCAACAAGGCGATTATTATTGACGGCGGCAGGCTGGCGGCTTACGGCGAGGTCAATGAGATATGCGACAAATACATTGAACTTGCCGCCGAAAAGAAAAAATAGGCAAAAACGGAGGTGTGAATATGAACTACGCCGCGATCATGGCGGGCGGCAGCGGCAGCCGTATGGGCGTTACCGATGTGCCCAAACAGTTTATTGCCCTTGACGGTCTGCCGATAATCATTCACACCTTAAAAGTGTTCGCCGACTGCGAACAGATAGAAAAAACCGTTGTAATGTGCCCGAACGCGTGGGTGGATTACACACGCGGTCTTATTGACGCTCACCTTGCGCCTTACTCGCAAAAGCTGTATGTCGCGCCGGGCGGAGCCACAAGGAACGAAACGCTTGAGAAAGCCGTTGATTATATCTGCCGCGCTTTTTCGCCCGACAGCGGGTCGGTTATTGTTACCCATGACGCGGTAAGGCCGTTTTTAACCGGGCGGATGATAACCGAAAACATAAAATACGCCTCCCTTTACGCCGCGTGCGGCACTGTTTTTAATGCGACCGACACGGTTGTTCTGAGCGCCGACGGCAGATTTATCGACTCCTCTCCCGACAGAAGCACCGTTTTCAACTGCCAGACTCCGCAGTCGTTCAGGCTCGGCGAGTATCTTGACAGCCTGAGCAAACTTGAAAAATCCGAGCGCGACGCGCTGACCGACGCCTGCTCCCTTTTCACTTTAACAGGCAAAAAGGTTTATATGGTGCAAGGCAGCGCAGAAAATATAAAAATCACAAGGCCGGCGGATATTCAGACCGCCATGGGCATCATCAAAACCCGTAGCGTTTGATTTTACAATCCGTTCGCGGATTTAAAATATTAAAAATTCATTGAACTGTGTGGTGAAATGTATGAGCGCAGACCCCTACCCCCGAAGTTGTAACTCAATAAAAAATCACAAGGCGGCGCGCCCGTGCGTTGAACCCGTTTTCACATTCTGACAAAAGGAGTGCGGTTTCGGTTTCGGCGTTTGCCGCTCCGCCGTAAAATCAGGAGGGCAAAATGGAATTTGATACCATACTCAAAATAGTCAGCTCGCTTCTTGCCAAGGGTGAAATCTCGGCGCTGAGAAGCCTGCTGAGCGAACTTAACGCCGTTGACACGGCTGCAATTATGGAGGAGCTTGAGCCTGCCGAAAGGTTAAGGCTTTTCCGTGTTTTGCCGAAGGATGTGTCGGCGGATGTTTTTTCATACCTTGAAACAGACAGCCAGACGGAGCTTGTGGGTATGATTAATGACAAGGAGCTTGAAAACCTTATGGATGAAATGTTCCTTGACGACACCGTTGATTTTCTTGAGGAAATGCCTGCGAATGTTGTAACAAGGGTTTTGCGCAGCACCGACGCCGAAACAAGAAAAACAATTAACAGATTTCTCAAATATCCCGACAATTCGGCGGGCAGCATTATGACAATAGAGATGGTGCAGCTGCGCGACAATATGACAGCCGCCCAGGCAATAGCGAACATACGCAAAAACGGAATTGACAAAGAAACGGTTTACACCTGCTATGTCACCGACTCAACCCACAGGCTTCTGGGCGCGGTTCCGCTTCTCTCGCTGCTTATGTGCGAAGATGAAACGCCGGTGGGCGACATTATGCAGAACGACGCTCAGCTAATCTCGGTAAACACGCTTGATGACCGTGAGGAGGTTGCCGAAATCGTCAAAAAATACGACCTTCTGAGCATACCCGTTGTTGACAACGAGGGCAGGCTTGTGGGAATAATTACCGTTGACGACATTGTAGATGTTATTGAGGAGGAGGCAACGGAGGACATTGAAAAAATGGGCTCGCTCGCCCCGTCGGATGACGAATACCTCAAAACCGGAGTTTTCAAGCTTGTGCGCAACCGCATATTCTGGCTGCTTGTTCTTCTTTTTACCGGCACGCTCGCAGGCGTTCTGATTTTTCTGTACAACGCGGATGGTTTTGTCACAAACAACATAGCGCTGATTATCTCGATGCCGCTGATAATGGGCATTTCCGGCAGTGCCGGCAGTCAATCCTCAACGCTTATGATAAGAGGGCTTCTGGTCGGTGAAATTGACACAGAAGATTATTTTAAGATTGTTTTTAAAGAGATAAGAGTTGCCGCAGTTTGCGCAGCGGTTCTCGGCGCGGTAAATCTTTTAAGGGCTTTTCTGCCCGGCACGGGCGGCATTCGGGGCTGTGCCGTTGTTTCGCTCGCGATTTTTGTTTCGGTCATCGCGGCAAAGCTTGTGGGCGCGTCGCTGCCGATTGTCGCGAAGGTTCTCAAACGCGACCCCGCCACCGTGGGCGGACCGTTCATTCAGTCTTTGAGCGATATTATCTCACTCGCCGTTTATTTCGGAATAGCGGGAGCGATATTGAGTTAAAGCAAGTCATTTAAGGCAAAAAATTACCCCGCACCGTGAAGGTGCGGGGTTAATTGCTGTTTTCAGATGAAAGCTCCGTCAATTCCTATAACCTGAGCGGTAATGTAATCCGCCTTTTCGCTTGCCAGAAAAGCTATGAGCGAGGCAACCTCTTCGGGTTTGCCGAACCTGCCCAACGGAACCTCCTCTTTAAGAGCCCTGAGTTCCTCCTCGCTGAAGCAGGCGTTCATTTTGGTGTCAATCACGCCGGGGGCTACGCAGTTCACCTGAATATTCGAGGGCGCAACCTCTCTTGCGAGCGCTTTTGTAAGGCCGATTACCGCCGCTTTTGAGGCGGAGTAATGCACCTCGCAGGAGGCTCCGCTTATGCCCCACATTGACGAAATGTTGATTATTTTGCCGCGTTTGTTTTTTATCATAAACGGCAGAGCCGCCTGACAGCAGTTGAAAACGCCCCCGACATTGACCGACATCATACGGTCAAATTCTTTTCCGGTAATATCGGTGAAAAGCTTCTGCTGTGAAATGCCGGCGCAGTTTACAAGCACCGACACGCCGCCGAACTCCTCAGCCGCGGTTTCAAAAGCGCGGTCAACCTCTTCACGCTTTGAAACATCCGCTTTGCATATTACGGCATCAGTAACTCTGTTGAGCTTCGCGGCGAGCGATTCAGCCGCCTTTTCGCCGCTGTTATAAACAAGGGCTACTCTGAAGCCGTCTTCGGCAAGCGCCGCGGCGGCAGCCGAGCCTATCGCGCCCGACGCGCCGGTTATGAGTGCAGTTTTTTTCATTCGCTTTTTAATTATCAGTTGCCTGTCAGAGCCTCATAGCCCTGCTCATTGAACATCTTGGTCATATCCTTATAACCGGAGGGGAGCTTGAACGCGCCCGCGGGAACGGTGCCGGTAACGCTTGAAATCTCAATAATTGTGGCGTCGCCGCTCTTTTCAACCGATTCTATTCTTCTGAGATCCTCGTTCTGATAATAATATTTTATAGTCTGTTCGTCTTTGGTTTTGTATTCCTCAACGGTGTATTCCTTGCCGTCAACCGTGGTTGTAAGGGTCTGAACATAGGTAGCGTCCTGGCCCTGAATAACGGTCGGGTCGGTTATGGCGGCAACCGCGCCCTGCTCGCCGAGCAGTTCATCCGTTGAGCCGGCGTTTACATACATCATAAGCGTGGGCAGAATAAGATAAACATTGCTGCCGTCCGAGAGGAACTGCGCCGTAATTGAGCTGACAGCGCTTGTTTTGATTTTGGTTGAGATGGAGTATTTATTCGCGCCGTCAACATAAATTGTGATGGGGACGGTTACATCGGCGTTTTTGATGGTTGCTTTCATCGTGTATGTGCCGGTGGCGATTATTTCTTTGTAGGACTGCGAGGGCGAGTCTTTGGGAACAATCACGACCGATCCTCCGCCTCCGCCTCCGCCGCTCACCTTTGAGGTTTCGGTTTCAACTTCTT
>ONON01000264.1 GCA_900319455.1 uncultured Eubacteriales bacterium | reverse complement strand
TTGTTGCGTTTTCGGTTACGGAAAAACTTGATTCATCTTTTTATGCCGGAATGGGCGGCGCTCTTGCCGCGGTAGGCGTTGTTCAGGCAATAAGAAATATAAAATACAGAAAGAACGCCGAATACCGTGAAAAAATCAATGTTGAAGTTAATGATGAAAGATACTCCTTCCTGCGTATGAAAAGCTGGTCGTTGACAGGATATCTGTTTGTAATGTTTGCCGCCGCCGCGTCAATAGCCGCAGCTGTTCTCGGTGAGAAAACTGTTCAGATAACGCTCGGCTTTTCAGTCTGCGCCGTGCTTGTTATTTACTGGGTTTCTTACCTTGTTCTCAGCAGAAAATATTGACAATCTTCTTTTGAAAGCGCCTGAAAAAGGCGCTTTTTTCATAATGTTAACCGATTGTTAATTGATTTAACGATTACGGTGTTATATAATGTCAATCAAAGGGGTGGTGTTATATGAGCAGCCGAAAACCGTTGACGCACAATATGGGCGCCGCGTGGCTTTACTTTTATGTGCATTATGTTACGGAAGTTATTTGCTTTTTTGTGCTGACCCGCCTGACGGGCGACAGCCCGTGGCTCTGGGCAGCGCCGTTCGCTTATGACGCGCTGGCGTTTGTGCCGCAGGGGTTAATCGGCAGAATAAGCGACAGGTTTCCCAAAATTCAGATGAGTGTTATCGGTGTTTTTCTTATGTGCGCCGCGGGCCTTGATTTTTGGCTCAGCTTATTGCCGGGCAGGTTTACCGCCCTTGTTATACTGTGCCTCGGCAACGCCTGCACACATATAAACGGCGCGGAGGTAACGCTGAGATGTTCCGACGGCAGGCTTGCTCATTCCGCGATTTTTGTCGCGGGCGGTTCTTTCGGCGTTATCACGGGCAAGCTGCTTGCAAAGACATTTGTTCCGTACTGGGCGGTTGTGCTCTTTACTCTGACGGCAATTCCGTTTGCCCTGCTCGCGGAATACTACAGAAAAGACGCGGATAAACGCGAAAATCCCTGCGGGAATTTCAATTATAACAACCCGGGTGTTCCCGCGGGCATTGTGGTTCTTGTCGCGACGCTTATAGTAATTGTTCGCGGATATATGGGTTACGGCATACCTACATCATGGAATAAAACAACTTTACAGACTGTTATGCTTTTTGTTACAATGGGCATAGGCAAAGGGCTCGGCGGAGTAATCGCCGACGCGATAGGCGTGAAAAAAACGGCGGTGCTGAGTATGATATGCGCTCTGCCCTTCCTTTTCTGCGGCGACAACCATATGTTTGTTTCGCTTATAGGCGTTATGTTCTTCAGTATGACAATGTCAATAACTCTTGCGCTTATTGTCTCCGTTTTGCAAAAGGCTCCCGGGCTCGCGTTCGGGTTTACTACAATAGGTCTGTTCCTCGGCACGGTTCCGATATTCTTTTTTAAATTCACAACGGCTTTCGCCAACTGCGTTATGATTGCCGTTCTCACGGCGCTGTGTTTAATCGGGGTGAGTGTAATTGCAAGAAAGGACGGTAAAGCAGATGAAC
Organism: uncultured Eubacteriales bacterium; assembly: GCA_900319455.1. GTDB lineage: Bacteria > Bacillota > Clostridia > Oscillospirales > Acutalibacteraceae > CAG-177. Next base: position 1,601 of record ONON01000264.1, on the reverse strand, counting down.
AGCTTTAAGTTTATTGTGGATTCGTTTTTTATCTCTCATATAAAAACTCCGCTTGCCGTTGTTTCGGCTGTTGTTGTTCTCATTATTGTAACCGTTTCGGTTATGGCGGCAAAAGAGATTAAGAAAAACAAAGCGGAAAAATCAGACAACGCAGGGGAAGAAAATGTTTAACATTTTTATGATACCCTTCTATATGCTTCGGGCGTTTCTGCTTACAATTCTGTTTGAAACTCTGCTCGCTTTCGCGCTCGGAGTAAGGGGAAAGAGAAACACCGCCGTTATTGTTCTCGCTCAGGCGGTGACCAACCCTCCGCTTGTAATAACGCTTATGATTATAAACCTGCGATGCGGCTTCACATTTTATTGCGCTGCCGTCGCCGTGCTTGAATTTGCCGCCTTTTTAACCGAGGGCGCGATTTACAAATCGGTGCTTGATTTCAAAAAAATCAACCCGTTCCTGCTCTCGCTTATACTCAATGTGTTCTCATTTTCGGCAGGGCAGGTTATAAATCATTTTGTTAAATAATCGGGGAAACCGATAAATATAGTTAACAGAAAGGAATACTGTTATGAAAAAACTTACGGCAATTCTTCTGGCGGCTTTAATCTGCCTCGGAGTGTCACTCACGGCATTCGCCGATATGGACGGCCCGGGCATAAGAAGCGTGGAATGCAATGTTACCAACCCCAACGGCGCGAGATTCTATTATTACGACTACAACGAAGAAACAGAGGAAAACATACTCAAAAGCAAAACCATACCTTACGGCGCCGTGCTTATGGTAACCGCCGAGTATGATACATCATGGTTTTTTGAGAATGAAAAAGCCCTTGCGGGCAAAAGGATAGGCAGTGTCGAATATCAGGATGATTTCGGTTATGTGCTGCTTTCTGATATTTCCGTTGCGGACGGCAGTTTTGAACTCAGTCAGGCAAAAAGGCTTCAGCATCCCCCGACATATACGGTGACGGATAAAAAGGGAATTAAACTTTATAAAGGGCCATCTCAGGTTTTTGAAGAGGTCGGCACAATTCCCGAAGGCGCCGAGATAAAGCTCACATATCTTGATAACGGCGGTGAGAATGAATACGCCAACTCTTTCTATTACACGGAATATAACGGTATGAGCGGGTGGATTTTCCATTATGAAGGCGCTGAAACACTCAGTTTAATAAAACACCTTGATGAATACGATGAGTATTCGGGCAAAATCAGAATTGTCGGCAAAAACTTCAGGCTTACGGATATTTTCTCCGAACAAACCGAAGAAAACAACTATGAGTTTGAAAAAATAACGGGAGTTATTCCCGCGGGCACTGAGCTCACCTTTGACAGATATTATGAAAGCTACGGAGATTACGCCGAGGTTGAGTACAACGGCGTAAAGGGCTACATCAACCTTTTTGAATATGGTGACGGTCAGGCTGAAACGGTCATAGGAATAAAAAATAATATTATGACCTTTGATGACTGCGAAATTTATTCCGAGTTCAATAATCGCGGCAGCAAAACAGGCGAAGAAATCCCCGCCTTTACAATACTGCCCGCTGTCGAAAAATGCCGTTACAATGTTAATGACGGCGATGAGTGGGAATACTAC
>ONON01000265.1 GCA_900319455.1 uncultured Eubacteriales bacterium | reverse complement strand
CGGCCGATTTTATATGCTTTAAAACTGTTTGAGAACAGATTTGCCGGCCGGGGCCGGTATGTTCAAAGTTCAGCCTGCGGCTCACTGCGCGGCAGATTGCAACATTAAAGAGAAACTGACGGACATTTCCGCTGAGGCGGCAGCCGGTAAATGGCTCCGGCAGACAGACGAGGAGAATAATTATGTCGTTCTTTACAAAAGTATTTTCATTTTTTATGTCGCTGCTGCTCTCGCTGTTGGGCACTACCGGTCTGACCGTTCATCAAAAGGCAAAGGCGCTGCGCGTAACGGCCTATATCATCGCTGATAACACCGCTATGATGGAGAAAATTGACGAATCGCATCTGGATGTTCTTACAGATATTATTCTGATAGGCTCGCTCGCCGGCTTTGACACTGCCGGCAATGTGAATCTAAGCGGCGATTTCGGAGACATTATCGCCGCCGCGAGGGCAAAAATCGGTGACCGGCCTGTTCGGCTTCATTTGAACCTGCTCGGTCCGTGGGCAACGGCAAACGGCACATTTGAAGAAAATATGTTTGCGCTCGGTGAGGTTCACCGCGAGGCCTTCGGCAGCGGAGTTCTGGAAGAGAACATCAGAAACGTGCTTGATAAATACAAACTGGACGGCGTGTTCTTTGACTATGAGTTCCCCGTGGCGCAAACTCACAAAGACGCGTTCTCCGCGTTTCTGGTTTCGCTGGATGAGGTGCTGAGCGATGAATATATCCTCGGCGCGGCGCAATCCTCCTGGTGCGCAAGGCTGTCACGAAAAGCTATACGCGCCCTTGATATGGTGGAGGTTATGTGCTATGACATCTGGGATGAATATCATGTTCATTCATCTTTTGAAATGACGCGCGCCGTCATGAAAGGGATGCTGAAACTCGGCTATAAACGCTCTCAGCTTGATATGGGCATCCCGTTCTACGCCCGCCCCACCACAGAGGAGGCGTATTGGTATGATTATAAGGAATATTACGATAAAATGGATGAAAACGGCTACGCAACAGATCCCGCCACGGGGCTGACAGCCTCCTTCAACACGCCTCAGGTTGTGTATGATAAAACGGATTGGGCAATCAAAACAGGATTCGGCGGCGTGATGATATGGCATTACGCCTGTGATGTGCCCGCCGATAACAACGCCTCGCTGTTCAACGCCGCGGCGAAGGCAAAAGCAGATCTGTCCGGAAGGAGCTTTTAATCTATGTATATTGCCAAACCGACAAAGCAGCAGCTTGCGTGGCACGATTGGGAGCTTGGCGTGCTGATCCATTACTGTATGGAGATCTACCGCCCGGAGTTGAAGGGCAACTGGTTTAAGACCGTCCGGGTGAGAGAGGCTCTTGACCCCAAAACCATACATCCGAAAAACCTGGAGCCGGAGCAATGGGTCAGAAGCGCGGCCGCCCTCGGCGCGAAATACGCCGTTCTTGTGGCAAACCACGGCACGGGCTTTTCACTCTGGAACACAAAGGTCAACGATTTTTCCATTGCCCACACAGACTGGCGCTCAGGGGGCGGAGACATCTGCCGCGAGTTTGTTGACGCCTGCCGTAAATACGGCCTGAAGCCCGGTTTTTATTACAGTATTGTATGCAACGGCTATTATGATATAAACAACGACGAGCCGCAGGATTACCGCGGCAGCAAATATCGGCAGTACCTTGAATGCGTCGAAGCGCAGCTCAAGGAGCTGTGGAGCCAATACGGAGAGCTTGCGGAAATCTGGTTTGACGGCGGAGTAATACCGCCGGAGCAGGGCGGCTTGGATTTGACGCCGCTGCTGTTGAAATATCAGCCAAACGCCATCTGCTTTCAGGGTCCGGGAGATTATCCCCACAATGTTCGCTGGGTGGGCAATGAAGACGGGCTCGCCCCGGAAAACTGCTGGGCAACAACCAACGCCGGGGAGGCGCGTTATGACGGCACCGTAAATGACGAACAGTCCGGCACAGGCGACCCCGACGGCAAATATTACCGCCCTGCGGAAACAGATATGCCTAACCGCACTCATGAGGCATTCGGCGGCGGGTGGGCTTGGCAGCCGAACGAAGAGCATCTGCGTTTTTCACCGGAACAGCTGCTGGATTGCTATATCCGTTCCGTCGGGCGCAATTCCAATTTGCTGTTAGGTATGGCCATCGGCACGGACGGCAGTTTTCAGGATGAGGAGCAGTTTGCCCGGTTCGGCGCATTGATACGCGAAACATTCGGGAGCCCGGCCGCGCTGGTTGAAAACCCGGTGCCGAAGGCAGGCAAAGTCACCGTATCGCTTCGCGAAAACCAACCGGTAAAGTTCGTTGTTATAAGGGAAGAAATCTCTGAAGGGCAGCACATCAGAGGTTTTCGCGTTTGCGCTGACGGGCAGTGCGTTTATGAAAGCGAATGTGTCGGGCATAAAAGAATAATTCCGCTCAATAACATCTGCGCAGATTTGATTACGGTTGAAATAACGAAATCGGCCGGGAATGTGAGCATAAGAGATATTGCGGTTTACGGCTGATTCATAAAAAACAACTCTACGCGGAGCAGCTCAGGCAAATATCGGAAACAGACAAAAGCCGTGTGGTATGGATACACTGTTCCGGCGCTGTCAGGGCGATCGGATAATAAGCAACCGGTCAAACAACCCGGATTTCAGGGAGGAAAACAATGAAAAAGTTTCGAACATCGGTTTCTGTTGTAATTATGATACTTGCCGCAATCGTCGGCTTCTTTGCCGGCTCCGCCCTCGATAACGGTTTCGGCGGGGCAATCCTGCTTTCAATGATTGCCGGATTTGCGTGTGTTGTCTATACATCGGACAACACAAATAAGTAAAGAAAAGGAAATTTTTAAAATGCGGCGTTTCTCAAAAAAAGAAAAGCCCGTCGCGGCGAAAAACTCACATCTGCAAACCTCCGAAAGCTTTTTATTAAGCGCGATACTTTCTTTTTCGGGCGGTTTGCAGGACGCTTACACATACAATGTAAGGGGCGGCGTTTTCGCCAATGCCCAGACCGGCAATGTGGTTTTGATGAGCCAGAACCTTATGCAGGGCAACAGCGCCGAGGCAATACGCTATTTGATTCCCCTTCTCGCGTTCGCCGCCGGCATTTTCACAGCGGAGCGGATAGAAACGGGATTTAAAAGCGGTAAAAAGCCGCATTGGAGGCAGATTGTTCTTTTTGTTGAGATAATAATTCTCAGTATTGTGGGCTTTTTGCCGGGCGGATTGAATACAGCGGCGAATGTTACGGTATCTTTTTCATGCGCTATGCAGGTGCAGTCGTTCAGAAAGGTTCACGGTTACGGTTACGCCAGCACCATGTGCATAGGCAATTTAAGAAGCGGCACGGAGAGCCTTTCGCACTACCTGCGAAACAAAGACAGGCAGTCTTTGAATAAGGCGCTGCATTTTTTCGGAATTATTCTGTTTTTCGCCGCGGGAGCGGGAACGGGCGGCATTCTTTCCGGTATGCTGGGCATTAAAACCATACTGCTGTCTCCGGTTCTGCTCGCCCTGGTTGCCGCGCTGATGATAAAAGAAAACAGGTGATGAGGTGATGTTAACGCCTGACGGAACACACTT
>ONON01000267.1 GCA_900319455.1 uncultured Eubacteriales bacterium | reverse complement strand
GTGGGATCTTCATAGTATTTGTCGGCAATCGCCTCAAACAGACCGTCGCGTATGTTGTAAACTCTCATCTTCGGCAGAAGGCTGCCGTCGGGAGCGTATGCCGTGCGCGAGAGCTTCGCTATCTTCTGATAACGCTCGTTTTCCTCTTTTGTCTGGTTGACCTCAACGGGGCGGTCATCCATCTTTTCGATTCTCTTATTTGAGAACATAACGCTCTCAATAAAGTCGGGATGCTCGTTATAATCCGTGTAAGGGGCCACGCTTATATCGGAGGCAAGGTCAAACATTCTGCGGTTGCGGTCAATTACAGCCTCATTGAGTTTTTCGAGTTCTTCCGCGGTCGCTACGCCCGCCTGCGCAAGCTGCTCCGGGAAAACGGTGAGCGGGTCGTATTTCTGCCATTCCTCTACCTCTTCCTTTGTTCTGTATGAGCTCGCGTCGGAGGTTGAGTGGCCTGAGAAACGGTAGGTAACAAGTTCAAGCAGAGCGGGGCCTTCTCCCTTTTCAAGCAGAGCCTTTTTGCGCTTGTAGGCGTCGATTACCGCAAGCACATTCCAGCCGTTTACGCGCTCGGCGTGCATACCCGTTTTGTTTATCGCGCCCAGGCGGGCAACCTCGTCATAGCCCATAGTCTCGCCCTTGGTCTGGCCGCCCATGCCGTAAAAGTTGTTGTTGAAATTGTAGATAATCGGAAGTCCGCCCTTGTAGCCGTCCTCCCAGAGGTCGTTGAACTGATCCATTGAGGCAAAGGTCATAGCCTCATACACGGGGCCTCTCGCCGCCGCGCCGTCGCCCGCGTTGGCAACAACAATGCCCTTCTTCTTATTGCACTTTTTGTAGAGCGCGACGCCCGTGGCAATCGGAGCCGCTCCGCCGACAATCGCGTTGTTCGGGAAAATTCCGAACGGCAGGAAGAAGGCGTGCATACTGCCGCCCAAGCCGCGTGAAAAGCCCATATCCTTCGCGAAAAGCTCACAGCAAAGGCCGAAGATGAAATACTCCCTCGCCATCTCTTTTATGTCGCCGTTTGATTTTGTATATTTTTTGATTACCTCATAGTTTTTGCCGTCATTATATTCCTGCATTATTTTAAGCAGCTCTTCATCGCTGAGCTTTTTGATTGCCGAGAACGCCTTTGCGATAACCTCGTGATGGCTGCGGTGCGTGCCGAAAATATAATCGTCAACATCAAGGGTGTATGCCTGGCCGACGGCGGTCGCCTCCTGCCCGACGGCAAGATGAGCGGGGCCGGGGTAGGTGAACTCCTTGTTGTTGTAGTTGCCCTTCTGCTTTATGGTGAGCAACATTGTCTCAAACTCGCGTATTGCCGCCATATCGGCGTACATACCCACAAGGTCTTCGTTTGTAAAATTCGCCTTTTCTTCCTCAAGTGTTTTGTCATAAGCGCATACCGGTATGTCTTTTAACGATATTGTCCTCTTCTCAAACTGAGGAACGGGGTTTACAAATTGTGATTTAGGCATAGTCTTTCTCCTTCCTTATATCTCAAACAGCGCCTCGCGGATGACTTCGCACACTGAGGGGTGCGGGAAAACAAGCTCTTTGAGGCTGTCAATGTCAATTTCCGTCTCAATCATAAGCGCCGCCCCGTAAATTATTTCGGAGGCGTAATTCCCTATCATATGAACGCCGAGAACACGGCTGTATTTTTTATCATAAACAAGTTTTACAATTCCGTCTCCGCCCTCGTTTTCGGCAACATACCTGCCCGAATATCTCATTGAGAGCGTCTTGCAGGCGGCGTCAAAGCCGAGCTCTTTCGCCTGTTCGAGGGTGTAGCCCGCGCAGGCGGTTTCGGGGTTTGTGTAAATTACCGAAGGTATTGCGCTGTATCTCATAACATCCTTTTTGCCGAGAATGTTGTTTACGGCAACCTCGCCCTCGCGGTAGGCTGTGTGGGCAAGCATTGATTTACCGTTGACATCGCCCGCGGCGTAAACACCGGCGACATTCGTTCTCATGCGTTCATCGGTAACAACAGCGCCCTTTTCAAGCTCAACGCCCAGCTTTTCAAGCCCGAAGCCCTGAGTGACGGCGCGCCTGCCTATGGAGCAAAGAACCTTGTCGGCTGGAGCGGAAAGCTTTTCGCCCTTCGCGTTTTCATAAACCACGGCGCCGTTTTCAACCGCGGTCACCTTGCAGCCGAGCATAAACTCTACGCCCTTTTTCTCATAGTTCTTTTTAAGAATTTCCGAGATTTCGCTATCGGTCGGCCCGGCTATTTTGTCAAGCATTTCAACAACGGTCACCTTTGAGCCGACGGAGTTGTAGTATGAAGCCATCTCAAGCCCGATTACCCCGCCGCCTATCACAACGAGCTTTTCGGGGATTTCGGTTAAATCGAGAATTTCTCTGTTAGTCATAACAAAGCCTGTTTCAAGCCCTTCGCGAAGGCCGGGTATGGGCGGCACAACCGGGGCGGAGCCCGTTGCTATGAGCAGATTTTTGCCGCAGATTTCGTTTTCGCCCGCCTTTAAGCAAAAAACGTCCGCGTTTCTGCCCTGAATTTCGCCGTTTTCGGCAATCACCGTAACGCCGAGTTTCTTCATCTTCATTCCGATTCCGCCCACAAGGGTTTTTACAACCCTGTTTTTGCGCTCGATAACCGCGCTTTGGTTAATCTGCGCACCCGTCACGGTAACGCCGTACTGTTCGCCGTGGTTCGCGTAATCGAAAATCTTCGCGGAATAAAGCAGTGATTTTGAAGGCACACAGCCCTCGTTAAGGCAAACGCCGCCGAGAGCGTTTTTTTCAATAACGGCAGTTTTAAGCCCTGCCGCCGCTGCTTTTTCAGCCGCGTTGTAGCCCGCGGGGCCGCCGCCGAGAACAATTAAATCATATAATTCCATTTGTCAGCCCTCCTGTTCTTTCAGGAATGAAGTGAAATTTTCAAGCGAGGTTTTCAGCTCCGAAAGGAACCTTGAAGCGGGGCCGCCGTCAACGGCTCTGTGGTCGTATGTAAG
>ONON01000268.1 GCA_900319455.1 uncultured Eubacteriales bacterium | reverse complement strand
TGCGAGGTGGAAATATGATACCTAACCTTAACTACGGCAACCTCAAAGACTCCTACCTGTTCTATAACATAGCGAAAAAAACAGCGGCATATCTTGAAAACAACCCGGGCAAACGCCTTTTGCGTATGGGAATAGGCGATGTTTCACAACCGCTGTGCCCATCGGTAACAGAGGCGCTCAAAAAAGCGGCTGAGGATCAGGGGCGCGTTGAAACCTTCAACGGCTATATGCCCGAATGCGGAGCGCCATTTTTGAGAGAAGCGATAACCGCCCATTACGCCAAACGCGGAATACAGCTTGAAACGGATGAGGTTTTTGTATCAAGCGGCGCGAGTGATGAATTAGGCGATATTCTCGACCTTTTCGGGCACGGCAAAACCGTACTGATATCGGAACCCGCTTACCCCGCCTATGTTGACGCGAACATTATGGCGGGCAACAAAATCGTTCATCTCGCCACCTGCAAAGAAAACGGCTTTCTGCCCGAACCGCCGGAAAACAGCGGCATTGATTTAATATATCTCTGTTCACCCAACAATCCTACGGGTGCGGTATGCGGCCGTGAACTTCTTAAAAGATGGATTGATTATGCGAACAATATTCAGGCGGTCATCCTTTTTGACGCGGCTTATGAGGCGTTTATTGAAGAGCAGGATATTCCGCACAGCATTTATGAAATTCCCGGCGCGAAAACCTGCGCGATTGAAATATGCTCGCTTTCAAAAACCGCGGGCTTTACGGGCACCCGTTGCGGTTATACTGTTGTTCCGAAAGCGCTTGAACGCTCCGGTATGAGTTTAAACCCGATGTGGGTGCGCAACCGCACAACAAAAACAAACGGCATTTCATATATTCTTCAGCGCGGGGCGGCGGCGGTTTTTACCGATGAAGGGCAAAAGCAGATTAAAGAAACTCTCTCGGTTTACAAGCGCAACGCAAAAACGCTTATGAGCGCGCTTGATGAAGCGGGCGTGTGGTACACAGGGGGAAAAAACGCCCCGTATATCTGGATGCGCTGCCCCGACGGCACCGACAGCTGGGCTTTTTTTGACCTGCTGCTCAATGAAATACAGGTTGTCGCCACCCCCGGAGAGGGCTTCGGAGAATGCGCAAAGCAGTATATCCGCTTTACAACCTTCGGCAACCCGTCAGACACACGGGAGGCGTCAATCAGAATAAAAAACCTGCTGAAATAACACAGCGTAAAGATAACAGGATTAAAAAAGATAAACAAAAATACCGCGGTATGGGTTTGCCCATTGCCGCGGTTCTTATTATGTATGCTGTTTTGAACGGCACCGATTGCCGTCATTTAAACCGTTTCCCTCAATCGAGGTTCAATTCAAGAATTTCACGGGTGATTTCGTTTTGTCTCTCGCTTATAAGCAGCTCCCTGTTAAAGCGGAAATACTGCTCACAGCCGTATCTGCCTATGAATTTCGCGCAATCCTTCTGCGCCGTAAGCTCCGTTACAAGCAGGGCGGTCTCTTTTTCCGCCCCGTAAGCCCGTTCGCAGAACAGCAGCGCGCAGTTGATTTTTTCCCTTGTTTCTGCGGCAAGCGATTTCAGCTCCGCCGTAAGCGAGTCAAAACCGTTTTTTATTACCGCAAACGCGGAAACGGCATCAGCCGCGTTCTTTTCTTCAATTTCACGGCTCATATCTTTTAGCCGGTTTGCGGCGTCTGTCAGGTTTTTTATGCTTTCGGCGCTCAGCGCGTTTGACCGCTTTGCCCTGCCGCACTCGTCATACAGTTCGGACGCTCTGTCTCTCAACGCCCGAGAGGGCGAATTTATAAAATCCGCCGAGACCCTGAGAGATTTAACATTGCTCATAAGCGCGGTCAGAGAGTTTTCAAAGCGGGTTACTTTACGCACCTCGGAACATATCGCGTCGAACACAAGACCGATAAGCGAAATTCTTTCATCAAACCGTGCCGCTTTCGCGCGTTCGGTTATTTCACCGTCCGCTGTTCCACTTAAGATTTTATCGACCTGATAATCGGATTTGTATTTGACAAACAATTCATAATAAGCGGAGAAATCCCCCGCGATTTTGGGGTTTTGCAGATATTGCGAAACAAGCTCCCGGTCAACCTTAAAGCCTTTCATTTCATAAAGCTTTATCATATCGCTCAGGTCAACCCAGCCCCTCGCCGTAACAAACCGTTTGCCCTCCGCCGTTGTTTCAACGCTGTAAAAGTCGTTTTTGCGAATATCAAGGTATGTTACAACCGCCGGGTGCACGCCTTTTTCAAGAGCGTATTCCTTCCACACCTCAAAATCGGGCTCAACATCTATTCTCTTGAGCCTGTCCCAAGTGACAATGTCAAACTCACGCACGGAGTTGTTGTATTCGGGCGGATTGCCGGCGGTAACAACTATCCAGCCGTCGGGCACTTTGTGGGTGCCGAAGGTTTTGTACTGCAAAAACTGAAGCATAGAGGGAGCGAGAGTTTCGGAAACGCAGTTTATCTCATCAAGAAAAAGGATTCCTTTTTTTACACCGTCATTTTCAATGCGCTCCCACACCGAGGCGATAATCTCGCTCATCGTGTATTCCGACACGCTGTATTCTTTTCCGCCGTAGGTCTTTTTTACAATAAAGGGCAAACCGAGGGCGCTCTGCCTTGTGTGATGAGTCATTGAATAAGAAACAAGCCCTACGCCGAGCTCACCCGCTATCTGCTCCATAACCGCAGTTTTGCCTATGCCCGGCGGCCCTATCATAAACACCGGCCTTTGCCTTTCAACCGGAATAAGAAAGGCTCCGTTTTCATCTGTTGCAAAATAGGATTGGGCGGCGTTTTTTATTTGTTCTTTTGCCTGCTTAATATTCATACCGACCCTCAGACAAGCTCAAATTTAAGGTTGTATTCGTGGGCGTATTTCCACGCCACCGAGCCTTTTTTAACGCGAAGAACAATATCGCTGCCTTCGTCAAACGCCCCCGGATCGATTATTTCAACCGTATCCGGTATGGTAATTTTTTTGAGGTTGGCGCAGTTGCTGAATGCGAAAATGCTTATATTGATGGTTTCATCCGGAACGGTGAATTCCTCATCTTTTTTGCCTGCAGGGTAGTAGCGCAGCATAGCTTTGTTTTTGGTGAACATTACGCCGTCAATGCTGCAGTATTCACCGTTGTTTTCGTCAACATCAATGTTCTCGAGGTTGACGCACTTGCTGAAAACGCGCCACTCGATCATATTGAC
>ONON01000271.1 GCA_900319455.1 uncultured Eubacteriales bacterium | reverse complement strand
TATAGAGCATTCCGTTTTCTCTGTCAACAGCAAGCCACGGTATTCCGTCTGTCAGATACTCGCTTGTCAGGTCATAGTATTCGCCGGTATATTCGAGAGTATCACAATCATAAACAAGCACAAAATTATATTTATAGCCTTCGCCTTCAACAGAAGCGTATATTTTACCGTTTGCGCAGTCAATTCCGCCTATATGGTCGCTTTGAAACCTTGTTTTGAACTCATCGGGTATTGCCGAAGAAACTCTTTTTTTGCAGTTCATATTTAAATCAAATTTTGCAAGCCCGGTAAAGCCGACCGCGGTTATTGAGCCCGATGAGTAAAAGAACTCGCCGTCGCAGCAAAGCCCCTGCCCCGCAAACATTGAAACCGCAGGCGTGAGTTTTTCTTTTCGGGCAAGTTCATAGCCCGGTGATGTTGAAATCTCACCCAATCCGAAAATATAGGTTATTATTAACACAAAAGAAGTAAAAAACGAGGCTATACTTTTCAATAAAAACACTCCCTTCAACAAAATGATATTACACATTACGCCTTTTTTCAACATTTATGCCCGTTTTAAATTGCAAAAATGAACATAAAAACACTTTTTCTATTTGACAAAGGGCAATTATTGTGATTTAATTTAACAAAAGGGATGTTCAATCCCAAAAAAATATGGAGGCGTTTTTTATGGGTAAATTTGAAGTAAAAAAGGTTAATTCCGGCATTAAGTTCAGTTTAAAAGCGGGCAACGGCGAAATTATTGCCAACAGCGAAGTTTATTCAACAGAAAAGGCCTGTCTCAACGGAATTGAGAGCGTTCGCAAAAACTGTGTTGCCGAAATTGAAGACCAGACTGTTGAAGGATTTGAGAAAATCAAGAACCCCAAGTTTGAGCTTTATCTTGACAAATCAGGCGAATACAGATTCCGCCTTAAAGCAAAGAACGGCGAAATCATCGCAACGGGTGAAGGCTACAAAGCAAAAGCCAGCTGCAAGAAGGGTATTGACAGCATTAAAAGGAATGCCCCCGAAGCCCCTGTGGTTAATGTTGAATAATTATTATTGATTATAACAGTTTTGCGGGTTCTGCTTATGCAAAGCCCGCATTTCTTTTTAACGGAGAAATTATGATTGTTTTGAGAATAACCGTTTTTATATTATCTTTTTTCTGCGTTTTGCTTAATATCAATCCGCTTCTTACAACCGGTGAAATCAACATAGGCCTTATCACAGGACTGTCGGCAGGAGTTATACTGTTTATATATGGGTTGTTTTTTAAAAAAACAAACGGTTTTATCGCATCCCTATGGAGGCATTCTGCCGGAAAAATCATTTTATCAGCCATTGCCCTGATTGCTGTTGTATGCGTATGTGTCGGCGGAACAACACTTTCAAAAATTATATCAAAAAGCAGACCGACGGAAAATAAAACGGAATATATAATTGTGCTCGGGTGCCGGGTATATTCTGACAGACCGGGGATTTTTTTAACAAAAAGAATCAATGCCGCTTATGATTACTTAACAGCGAATCCCGACAGCAAGGCCGTTCTTTCAGGCGGTCGGGGAGAAGGAGAGGATATATCCGAAGCGCAGTGTATGTTTAACACGCTGACGGAAAAAGGCATTGACCCGTCACAGCTTTATATTGAAGACAGCTCATCGTCAACTTTTGAGAATTTCAAAAAATCACTCGATTTGCTGAAAACAAACAATGTTACAGTTGAAGATATAACTGTAGTAACAAATGATTACCATGAATACAGGGCAATAAAATATGCCGAAAAATGCGGATTAAAAGCATACCCTTACCCTGCGAAAACGCCTTGGGACGGATATATGCCTTTTGCGCTGAGAGAGGTTTATGCCGTAATCTGGCAAATTTACCTTAATAAATAAAAAAACACCCGAACACTTCAATTGAATGTTCGGGATTTGTTTTAAGTAAAGCTTCTGAATATTCTGACAACTACAGTCAGACCTTTAACGCAAAGGGCCGCGAGTTTAATGAACAGGTTAATCATCTGAGCAACATCTATTGTTGAGCCCTGCGCCTGAGAAGAACTGTAATCCGTCTGCGTTGTTTGCCCCTGACCCTGTGACGGGTCTGTTGCGCCGAGAGTGCCTGACGATGAAACGCCGGAAAAATTCGGATGAATGCATCCCCAGTAATTCTTCCATGTATAATGACCGGTGTAATTTGTTACATAATGCTGATTTGACCAATTCTGATGATAGGTTGAATAATCGGATTCATAAATCGCGACATGACCGATTTCGGAATTGGTGTAGATAAGAATATCGCCTTTTTGAGGCACACCGCCCTGCGTACGGGTCCACCCCGCGGGAAGGGTAACGGTGATGTAACTTGACGCGGGTATGAGATAAGAACTCTCGCCCAGAAACTCATAGTAAGCGCAAATCAAATCCACACAGTAGCCCGTGCCGAAGCTTTTGCCTAAATTGGATCTCACCCAGGCTACGGCCTCATCGCTTGATTTGCTTGTTGCCGACGCATTGAGCGCAAACGGGCAAACAAGCAGGGCTACACACAAAAATACTGCAATAACGCGTTTTGATATTTTATTCAAAGCCTTTTCCTCCGTTAAGCGGTTACTCAAGCCGCCGTTGAATAATTTTTAATGTTCCGATGTTCAATATAACACATTTTTACGAAAATGTCAATTAATTACAAAAAGATTTCAAAAAAGTTACAGATTGTAATATTTTACGGGACAATAAAATGCGTAATATAAATTATATGCTTTACGGAAAACTCTTTCGGAAAACGCTCAAGCATTTTGATATGTTCTTTCTCCCATAACGCGAAGGTTTCGCTGTTCATTGAAGCCAAAGTTCCCCTGCAGGCACACATTCTGCCGTGCCAGCTTTCGCGTGTAAACGGCAAATCGGCGTAAAAACTTTCGCTGACTTTTCCCGGAAAAAGATTATCGTTTATATCTTCCAGCGCGGATTTTGCGGACTCCCAGCTTTTATTCAATTTTAAAACAAGATTTTGACTTTCAAGCGCGACCGGGTCATTTTCATCCCAGCCCATAAATATTTTTATAAATTTACCGCCCGGTTTTAACATACGGTTTATTTCAACGCGCATTTTATCTCTGTCAAAATAAAAGAAACACTGCGCGGCCGTTATGCAGTCAAATGAAGAATCGGAAAAGCCCGTATTTTCTGCCGGTAAGCAGCAATAATTAATGCTATGCCCGTTTTTTTCCGCCTTGTCTTTTGCGAAAGCAATCTGCTGCTCCGATATATCCGCCGCGCTGATTTCGGCATTCGGATTGTAAAGGTTTTCGGGCAGAACTCCCGTGCCCGTTCCGAGGTCGAGCCACGAGGTGTTATCAGCGGCAACGCCGAGAGCACGAAGCTTCTCATAAAGCTCCTTCGGGTAAATGTCTCTGTACCGGGCATAAACAGATGATGTTTTGCCGAAATCAAAATAACTGCCGTTGTCGATTTTTTTTAATGTCATATTTTCCTCTTTATACACACTATACGCTCCCGGTTAACGGAAGCGCATAAATTTTCCCGTATCAATACGGATTTTATGGTAAACTCTTTTTTATGTCAATGATTCTACAGGCTTTGAAACGGGGTTTTTGTGATCTTTTATGCAATAAACAGTCATAATGATTACCGCGATAACAGCCATCGGTATTGAATAAACAATAAAAGAAACAATATGGTCTGTCAACGCGCCCGTTCTTTTTTCGGGATTTATAAAGAACTGTAAAATTGAAGGAGAGGTGTTATTGACCGCGTGCAGAAATGCCGCCGGCCAGACAGAGCCCGTTTTTATTGTAACATAAGTCAGAATGATTCCCAGAAAAACAGTGAGTACAGCCATTGCCGCAAAGCCGGTAAAGGGATAGCCCCTGTATTCCGTTCCGAAATTATGCCCCGCATATGTAAGAGGCCAGTGCCACATTCCCCAGATGATTCCTCCGATAATGACCGCCTTGGAAAGACCGCAGAGTTTAATGAGTTTAGGCATCATATAACCGCGCCAGCCCATTTCTTCACCCAGACCGCCTATGGAGAAATATATGCCCGAAACAAACGCCATAACCGGATAAAAATAAACTGTTCTGACATCATCAACTGCTGTTCTGAAAAACTGCTTGTCAAAACATTCCGGCTGAATAATCACTGACATTAAATTACCGAGTTCGGTATAAAGCCACGGAATAAGGAGAGCAAGAATATAAAAGACAAATTTTCCGTTTTTTAAATCAATGCCGAGCATAAGCGAGTTTTCGCCTGTGAGTTTATATCCTTCTTTTGTGAAATGCCTTGTTATGATAACACCGGCAGCCGGGCTGAGCATACCTAAAGTGCAGATGAGATTTGCCATGTTGCCCACCGAACCGTCATCATTTAAAAAAGGTTTGCCCGACAGAAGAAATGCAAAAAACATTTCCCATGAAATGCCGAATGTAACCGCGAAAAAAATCAAAAGATTTTTAAGTTCTGTTCTTTTTTCGGTTTTATCCATCAATACCTACCTCCCTGTTTTTATTAAGAACGCAAGTAAGTTTATATGAAAAGAAAAACAATAAAGTAGAAAAAACGGGAGACAAAACCGCCCATAAGTCAATTGTGAAAGGATGCGTTTTATACCATTCAATAAAGACAAACAAGTCAATATTCGCAAGCTTTTCAAGGTCGCCGAAAAACAGACCGGCAACGACAAGCAGAAATAAAAATTCAAGTATTGCCGTTTTAATCATCTGCGCTTTTCCTGT
>ONON01000272.1 GCA_900319455.1 uncultured Eubacteriales bacterium | reverse complement strand
TAAATTTATTAATATTTTATTTAAGAAAAGTATTTACTTTAATGCTCTCTTTATGTTATAGTCTATAATGCTTTAATTTGGATATTTGTATCATTCGCCGGGGGGGTGTGAGCGTTGGCGGTTAAAATCAAATCGGTCTGCCGGGGGAGCCGGGCTGAAAAAAAGAAAATCCGCGGCGGCGATGTTTTGCTCAGTGTCAACGGTCACACAATAAACGATGTTCTTGATTACCGCTTTTATCTTAATGAAGAAAAGCTTGTTCTTGAAGTTGAAAAAGGCGGCAAATTAAAAAGAATAAAAATCAAAAAAAACGAAACCGATGACATAGGCCTTGAGTTTGAAACATATCTTATGGACAGACAGCACGCCTGCAAAAACAAGTGTGTTTTCTGCTTTGTCGATCAGCTTCCCGACGGCTTGAGAGAAAGCCTTTATTTCAAAGATGATGATTCGCGCCTCTCGTTCCTTTTCGGCAATTACATCACTCTCACAAATATGAGCGAGGATGAGATTGACCGGATTATCAAAATGCATATCAGCCCCATTAATATCTCGGTGCACACAATGAACCCTGAATTGCGCGTGAAAATGATGAAAAATCCCAACGCGGGCACTTCTCTCAGGTTCATAAAAAAACTCGCGGACGCGGGCATTACCCTTAACACCCAGCTTGTTCTCTGCCCCGGCATAAATGACGGAGCGGAACTTGAATACAGCCTGACCGAGCTCGCGAAACTGACACCTTCGGTGCAAAGCGTCGCGGCTGTACCTGTCGGTATAACCTGCCACAGGCAGGGCCTCGAAAAGCTCCGGCTTTTCACGCCGGAAGAAGCGGGCAGGGTAATCGACACCGTTGACGGGTTTAATAAAAATCTCATTAAAGCAGGCGGCTTACCAATAGCCTACGCGGCGGATGAGTTTTTCATTCAGGCAAACCGCCCCATCCCGGATGAAAACTATTACGGCGACTACCCTCAGCTTGAAAACGGAGTCGGTCTGTGGTCTCTGCTTAAAAGCGAGTTTACGGCAGCACTCGAAAAAGCGCCGAGCGACGCTGTTATTAAAGAGCGTAAAATCACCTGGGCAACGGGAGTGGCGGCATATCCGCTTGTGTGCGAGCTTGCCGCGATGGCTCAGGGCAAATTCAATAATCTCAGAATTGATGTTTACAAAGTTACAAACAGACTTTTCGGCTCAACGGTAACCGTAGCGGGGCTGCTTTGCGGCAAGGATTTCTTTGATACCCTCAGCAATGCGGCGCTCGGTCAGAAAGTTATTATTCCGGAGGTTTCCCTGCGAAAAGATGACAGCAGATTTCTTGACGATATGACTATATCACAGCTTCAGCAGGCGCTCGGTGTAAGAATTTGCCCCGTGCCGAATGACGGAGCGGTACTTCTGTCGGAGCTTATCAATGATTGAATCCGGCACTATCAGGAGAATAATAAAATGAACAATGTAGTTGCAATAGTAGGCCGTCCCAATGTCGGCAAATCCACGCTGTTTAATAAGCTTACCGGTGAACGCACCGCGATTGTTGATGACACGCCCGGCGTTACGCGTGACAGAATATACGGCGAATGTGAATGGTGCGGCAAAAAATTTATGCTTGTTGACACCGGCGGTATCGAGCCGTATTCCGATGATATTATTTTATCTCAGATGCGCCGTCAGGCGGAGCTTGCCATAGACAGCGCTGAGGTTATAATTCTTGTTACCGACTTGCGCTCGGGAGTGGTCGCAACAGATATGGATGTCGCGGCGATGCTTCAGAAAAGCGGCAAACCTATAGTTTTGTGTGTAAACAAATGCGACACAATAGGCGACCTTCCGGCGGATTTCTATGAGTTTTACAACCTCGGTCTCGGCGACCCGGTAGCGGTTTCTTCCGTTCACGGTCTCGGCACCGGCGACCTTCTTGACGAGGTTTGCAAACACCTTCCGGCGGAAGATGAAAGCGTTGAGGAAGAGGAATACATCAAAGTTGCCGTAATAGGCAAGCCCAATGTCGGCAAATCATCGCTTGTAAACGCCGTGCTCGGCGAAGAGAGGATGATTGTTTCTTCAATAGCCGGCACAACAAGAGACGCCACCGATTCCTATGTTGAGAATGAATACGGCAAGTTTATGTTTATTGACACGGCCGGTTTAAGGCGTAAAAGCAGGGTGTACGATCAGATTGAAAAGTATTCCGTTATCCGGGCGCGAATGGCTGTTGAGAGAGCGCAGGTGTGCGTTATTATGATAGACGGCACGGAAGGCTTTACCGAGCAGGATTCCAAAGTAGCGGGCATAGCGCACGAAATGGGCAAAGGCTGTATTATTGCCGTCAACAAATGGGATATTGTCGAAAAAGACGGCAAAACGATGGACAGCTACCGGAAAAAGCTTATGAAAGATTTTTCGTTCATGTCATACGCTCCCATAATCTTCATCTCGGCAAAAGAAAAAATCAGGCTTGACAGGCTTTATGAACTCATAAAATTTGTCGATACCCAGAACGCCATGCGCATAACAACCGGCAAACTCAACGAAGTGTTGGCGGATGCCGCGGCAAGAGTACAGCCGCCGACCGATAAAGGCAAAAGGCTTAAAATTTATTATGTTACCCAGGCATCCACAAGACCGCCTACCTTTGTTTATTTTGTGAATAACGCCGAACTTTTTCACTACAGCTATCAGCGCTACCTTGACAATCAGATAAGGGCGGTTTTCGGGCTTGAAGGTACGCCTACAAGGATACTTATCAGAGAAAGGAACAAAGATAAGAAATGACGGTTATCGGCATCGACCCCGGCTATGCCATAGTCGGATACGGTGTGGTGGAGTATAAAAGCAATCACTTCCGTATGCTTGATTTCGGAGCCATCACAACCGATGCTCACACACCTTTTAATATCCGCCTTATTCATATTTACAATGAGCTGTGCGCTCTTCTTGAACGCTGCAAGCCCGAAGCGCTCGCCGTTGAAAAACTTTTTTTCAACACCAACCAGAAAACCGCCATTGATGTAGCGCAGGCAAGGGGAGTTATAGTTCTAGCCGCTCAGCAGAGAAATATTCCGGTTTTTGAATATACACCCCTGCAGGTCAAGCAAAGCGTTGTCGGCTACGGCAGGGCGGAGAAAAAACAGGTTCAGGAAATGACGAGGATTATGCTCAATCTTCAAAAAATACCCAAACCCGATGATGCCGCTGACGCTCTCGCTATGGCGATATGCCACTGCCATACAAGCGGCTCCGCAATTTCAACATATTTGAATAAGAGGTAAATTTATGTTTTACAGCCTTACCGGAAAAGTGGTTATGAAGGATACCTCAACAGCCGCCATTGACTGTTCGGGAGTCGCGTATCTGCTGAACACTACACTTTTCACAATCAACTCCCTTCCGCCCGTCGGCGAAACGGCAACCGTTTTCACATACCTCGCGGTGCGCGAGGACGCGCTTGACCTTTTCGGATTTTACAGCAAAGAGGAGCTTGAGTGTTTTAAGCTGCTCATAACTGTTTCGGGAGTAGGCCCCAAAGCCGCGACCTCGGTATTGTCGGCACTTTCTCCGTCGCAGCTTGCCGTGGCGATCTCAAGCGGAGATGTCAAAGCAATAACCGCCGCTCAGGGAGTGGGCGCGAAAATCGCGCAGAGAATAGTTCTTGAGCTCAAGAACAAAATGGGCTCTGTCACAATGAACTCAGACAGCCTTTCTTCCGTTGCCGACGCAACAAAATCCGGCATAAGCAGTGCAAGTAAGGATGCGGTTGACGCTCTTGTTTCCGCGTTCGGATACTCCCGCTCAGAGGCAAGCATTGCGGTAGGCAGGCTTGATCAGAACCTTACGGCGGAGGAACTCATACGCAAGGCGCTCGCCGTTCTTGCAAAAAAACTGTAATTTCGGGAGTGTGTTATGGAACAGGAATACGAAACCAGGTTTATGGACGCTTCATATAACGGCAGTGAAGATGAAGATATAGAACTCTCTCTCAGACCGAGGGAGCTTGCCGAATATATCGGGCAGGAAAAGGCGAAAGAAAATCTTTCGGTTTATATTGAAGCGGCGCGCAACAGAAACGAACCGCTTGACCATGTTTTGCTTTACGGGCCTCCCGGGCTCGGCAAAACCACGCTCGCGGGCAT
>ONON01000274.1 GCA_900319455.1 uncultured Eubacteriales bacterium | reverse complement strand
CTTATTTTATCTTTTGAAACAGCCAATTTATTTTTCCTTTCAGAAAAGTGTTATAAAACAGCGTTAATATCACGCGGCGCAATGGTCTGACCTATCCACATTTCTTCCCATTTATGCCCTGCTATGTACTCAATTCGCTTTTTTTCCTCATCGGAGAGGGTGCAGGTTCCCGTTTCGTGCTTTTCGGCAATAATGCGTTTAATCTCCTCGTGGTCGTGCTTTGTCATTCTGTATTTAAATATTGAGATAACGCAGAACAAAGCGAGAATTGACGGAATAACCGAATAGTTCAGCCTGAGACCGAATGTTGTTATTTTCGCCTGGTCAAGCGGATGCTTTACCGCCGGGTTATAGCCGAACCATTCAAGCGACTGGCCTACAACATAGCCCATAAAGCTGCTTATTGTTTTGCTGAAGAATGTTCTGAATGTGGAAATAACGCCTTCTCTGCGTCTGCCTGTAATAAGTTCGTCAACATCGGTTATGTCGGGCTGAATGTTCTCTGCGACAAAGCCGGGACCGGAAAAACCGAAATTATAAAGAATTGATGAAACAATTATTACAGCGTATTTAATTACCTTCGGTGTGCTGTATGTCAGAAATCCGTTTATTGCTATTCCCACAACCATCAGCGGGCCGAGATACTTGCCGCAGGCGGTTTTGCCTTTATATCGTGTAATCAGATAATTAAGAGGCGAGCCGCTGAACTCGGCAATGCCGGAAATAATATTCATTGAAATAAATATGTGGTAAGTGTCGGTTACGCTTACCATAAAATACTGATCCGCGTAGTTGCAGAAATAGCGGCTCATTGAGAAAAACAGCGCAATAATGAAATACTGACGAAACGCTCTGTTTGAAAACACGGTTTTATATTCGCTTACAAGAAAAGTAAAATCAATTTTTTCATTAATCTGCTCTTTGGATGAAGGCTCTTTTGTTTTCAAAAAGCAGACTATCGGTGACCAGAAAAACCATACCATCAGCACAATGCCGACAAGGGCGTATTTTCCTTTATCATCCGGTGACGGCGTGGGCAGGGCGGTGAGAGCGGTTTTTACACTGAAGCCGCTTAATACAAGCGCTGTGAAAACATAAGATGAAACCTGACCTACCGAGTTAAAAGCGTACTCAACGATTTTATATTGCGTTCTCTCAAAATAGCCGGGCGCAACTGTCGGCAGCATAGCGGTGTGAGGAATGCTCATCATCGTCATAAATGTGCAATACATAAGCGAAGCGAAAAGATACCAGAGCCATGTCGCAGTCGGGTTGCCTCTGTCGGATATGCCGAAAGATGTCCACTTAAAAAGGTACGCAAGAGCAAACGGAATTGCGCCTATAAGCAGATAAGGCCTGTGTCTGCCGAATTTTGATTTTGTTCTGTCGGTCAAAAGCCCCATTATAGGGTCGCTTACGGCGTCCCACAACCCCGCAATAAGAGTTATAAGCCCCGCTCTGCCGGTTTTCATTCCCTCAACATAAGCGAGAAACTGCTGATGAAATTGGTTGATGGGGTAACCTGCTCCGCCAAGAGTGATGTTCGCGCAGTCATATGCTATCATCGGGCGCAAAACATCGCGGGTGCTGCCTTCAATGCCGAGAACATCTTTTACCTTGTTTCCGACTTTTCCCATAGCCATCCCTCCGTAAATAATACATTTATAATAACAGAATAAATATATCAGGTCAAGAAATATCTCCTGAATTACAAACAGAGTTTAATATTTGGAAAAGTGCCTGAATCCGCAAGAGCTCCGAATGTATTAAACAAATGAAAAGCGGGGCGCTAAGGCTCCGCTTTCCGTTATATGTTACAGTTGTATTTTTATGCTGTGAATTCCGGTCGATGTTACGGTTTTCAAGTATTTTCCTTCAATAACATACGGCGAGTCCGATTCAACTTTTTTCGGTTTGTCAGGTAAAAAAACAACAGTCTCTGTTTCGGCTGATTTCTTTTGCGAAAACTGCATTTCAAATAACCTGCGTTGTGTATCATATCTGAAAAAATCAAGTGTTCCGGCGGTCGCAACCGGATATGGTCTTATAAGCGCGTTCGCTATCGGCATATTGAATATGCCGGGTTTATATTTAAAAAACGCGCTGCTCCATTTGTTCGCGTCAAAAACATCAAGCTCATGTGAAATATGCGCAAGACCTCTGTCTGAACCGGAATGCTTACCCCAGGCGCCCACAATAACAGGGCAACCCATAGCTTTCTGAGTTTCTTTATGTTTTCTCCAAATAATATCCGTTCTCATATTGCTTGCGGTGGATTCGTCAGCGGTTGTGCCGGAGGTGAGATCAAACCCGTTCGGTGCAAAAACAACGTTTTTTCGTCCGCTTTCGGTAATTCCGCAGGGCATACCTATGTTTGAGCAATAATTGTTCTCAGCGAAAATAAAATGATTTCCGAGAGCGTCGGCCGTCAGTTCCGCTGTTCTGTTAAAAAAAGGATTGTATTTTTCTCTGTCAAAGTTTGCGGTGATATTGCCCGCACTGTTAATTATCTTGTCGAATGTTTCCTCATTTTCAACAAGTCTGAAAATATCATATCTGTTATTGCCTTTGAAATAGTTTTTCACAACCGCGGACGCACCGATTTTTTTCTTGCTTACAAGGAGCTTCACTCCGGTTGATACCGCGCTTCTGAAAATATTCAGGCAAACACTGCCGGGAAACGGCTCATTCATAAAATCAATTCCGATAAACGCTTTTTTGTCCGTGAAAAAGGGGAGAATGTAATTCAGCATATCGGCGTATCTGTCCTGCAAACCTTTTGCGGCGATTTTTTTGTTGTTCCAAAAATTATCAAAAGCGTTTCCTACCGCGGGGTTGAAAAAATACTGAAGCTGAGAGGCTTCATATTTAACACGCATATATGACCGGTTATCCGTGTCCGTTGCCCAGAGTGGGGCGCCTGCGCCGCCGTTAATAAAACTGGCATAATGACGCTGGTACAACACAACATATACATAAATTCCGAATTTTTCACATCGGTTTAATATGTCGGCAATCCTGTTTATATATTCGTCATTGAAACGGCCCATTTCATGTTCAATCGCGTCCCACACAACCGCGAGGCGAATAAGATTGAAACCGTTCTGTTTGTATTCGTTCAGTTCGTCATCGGTAATAACCGGATTGTAAATACGGGGATAGGTCTTAATATTGCCTTCATCCGCAAAGCTCATCCCTCTGAAAATTCTTTCACGCCCTTTTGAGTCGATAAAAGATGTTTTATCAATATATACAGTATCCGTTTTTCTCACCTCACAATATGTTGCGCTATACATTATATATATTTATATCACTTGCGAAGATTAAAGTCAAATGAGACAAAAATAAATATTAAAAAAATCTGAATTTTTTAAAATTTTTTGTTGACAACTCTTTTTTTGTGTGCTATATTAATCGAGCGCCCGCAAGAGGCGGGAGCGAATAGCACCTTGAAAATTAAACAACGATTAAGAAACCCTTGAAGATTT
>ONON01000279.1 GCA_900319455.1 uncultured Eubacteriales bacterium | reverse complement strand
TGAAAACAATATATATGCCGACAATCAACAAAAAAACGCCGATATATATGCCGTATTTAACGGTTTCGGATGTGAATGCTTCTCCGTTATCAATACCGGAAGCCGAACTGTCGCCGAAAAAGAGTGAACGCAAAGAAGAATTTGATGCGTTATAGTTTTTTACATCATCCCACAAAGTGCTTTCAAGAGCAAGGATTTTAGGCGGAAGGTTTGTAAACAACTGAGTTTTGAAAGCGCCCTCTTCAGGGTAAAGAAGTTCGTCCTCATAATATTCATAATCCGGGTTATCATAAACAGCACTGTTCGGGCTGCCGTAACAGATATATTCCGCGTTCGCAAGAGCAATATCGGGCTCGTTTAGAAAATTTAAGTATAACTCAGCCGCAAGTTTGTTTTTTGCGCCTTTGAGAATACAGGCGGCATCTACAAAGTAGTTTACACCTTCTTTCGGGTAAACAAAAGCAAGATCTTCGTTGTTTTGCTTCATCAAATAATAGTCGCCTACATAGTAAGGCGCAAGAGCGGCTTCGCCTGCCTCCATTTTGAGAAACACTTCATCATTTACATAAACGGGATTAACGCTTTTTTGCTCTTTTAACAGAGCGGCAGCCGTTCGCCAGCCCGCTTCTGTGTCCATATTATAATCCTGGCCGAGAATGCTCTGCGCAATGGCAAAAGCGTCACGAGGATTGTTGAACATAAGAATATTGTTTGTATATCTCTCGTCCCATAATGCAGTCCAGCTGTCGGGAGCTTCCTCAACCATTTTTGTGTTATAAATAAGACCTACATAGCTGACGGTGTAGGGGATTGAGTACTCACCTTCAGGGTCATAGTCAAGGTTGCGGTATTTTTCAGGGATATAAGAAAAATTCGGAATGTTGCTGAAATCGATTTTTTCAAGCATTCCTTCGGCAATCATGCGTTCAATCATATAATCGGAAGGAATAACAACATCGTATGACACACCGCCGCTTTTAAGTTTTGAATACATTACCTCATTATTGTCAAAAGTGTCATAAACAACTTTAATGCCGTATCTTTTGGTAAATTCCGCATTTACATCAATTGAGTCATCGGCTCCGTCCGATATGTATTCACCCCAGTTATATACATAGAGTGTTGTTCCGCGCAGGGCTTCAATTTCGCTGTCGGTTGCGGCAAAAGCTACATTAAACGGCAATATCAATAATACAAGGGCGAATATTGCACAAAAAAATTTTTTCATTATTTTACAACTCCGTTATGTTTAATGTTTCTTTTCGGTTTTTTCCTCACTCTTCTGCTGAGCGATATTATAAAGAATAAGCAAAATAAGAATACTGATAAAAATCAAAGCAGAAAGAGCGTACATGTCCGGTTTTACGCGCTTTTTTGTCATGGAGAATATGACAATCGGCAGAGTCTGAAAGCCCGGACCGCTTGTAAAGTAACTGATTATAAAGTCATCAAGCGAAAGGGTGAACGCCATAATCATACCGGTGATTATACCGGGAGTAATTGCAGGAAAAACAACCTTGAAAAATGCCGAAAACGGTTTACAACCTAAATCCATTGCCGCTTCGGCAAGGTTTTTGTCTGTTTGCCTCAGTTTTGGCAAAACTGTAAGAATTATATAGGGCAGGTTGAATGTAACATGAGCGATAAGCATTGTGCCGAAACCGAGCACGGAGTCAATTCTTATTATTTTGCCGATAAACACAAATAAAAGCATCATTGAAACGCCCGTTACGATTTCCGGGTTCATCATAGGTATGTTTGTAGCCGCCATTATAGATGAACGCAGTGCGCTTTTTTTAAATTTTTCAATTCCGACAGATGCGGCGGTTCCGATTACCGTTGCAATAACCGATGAGCATACAGCAAGCAGAAGTGTGTTGTAAAGAGCGCGTAGGGTTGTTCCGTCTGCAAATAGCACTTTATACCATTGAAGAGAAAAACCGTTAAAAACAATGGTGCTTGTGGAGGAGTTGAATGAATAAAGCAGAAGAACGGCTATCGGAGCATATAGAAAAATAAGAACAAGCGCAATATAAATGCGGGAGAGAGCTTTCATATAACCATTTCCCCCTCATCCGAAAACTTGTTCATAAAGGCCATGCTTATAAGAATAAGCACCATAAGCACAAGTGAAAGAGCCGCACCGAGATTGTAGTTGTAAGATTGCTGAAACTGGCGCTCAATCACATCTCCTATTAAGTCAAAAGAGCCGCCGCCAAGCTTTTGAGAAATATAAAAAGTGCTTACTGACGGAACAAAAACCATAGTTATTCCGCTGACCACTCCGGGAACGCTCATCGGAAATATACATTTGCGTATTACGGTTAACCTGTTGCCGCCCAAATCCTGGCACGCTTCGATCATTGAGTAATCAAGTTTTGCCATAACAGAATATATGGGCAGAATCATATACGGCAAAAAATTATAAACCATACCGAGAATAACCGCTCCGCCTGTGTTTATCATATGAACGGAATCAATACCGAGCTTTGAAAGAAAAGAATTAATAATGCCGGTGTCCTGAAGAATTGCCATCCAGGAATAAGTCCTTATAAGAAAGCTCATCCACATTGGCAGCATTACGAGCATAACCATCGTTCGTTGGATTTTATCTGATTTTTGCGAAATAATATAAGCCATAGGAAAAGCGATAACAAGGCATATT
>ONON01000280.1 GCA_900319455.1 uncultured Eubacteriales bacterium | reverse complement strand
TGAAAGCCTTCCATTTTTTCAGCGCGGCGAAACAGCAGAAAACGCCGAGGATACTGATGATGGACCAGATAAGAAAATTTATCTTCCAGTCATTGAATTTTTCCGCTATGGCCGCAATGGCATAAATTGAAATCGCGCTGCCTATATATGTGAATGAATTAAGTATGCCCGAAACGGTTGATACCTTGTTGAATTTTGAAAAATAGTTCGGCACCTCGCAAACAAGCATAAGGTTAATCCCATGCATACAGGCGGTGATTACAGCCATAAGCCCTATTGACAGAATAATGCTTGTTTTGCTGAACACCGTCAGAATAACCGCGCTTGCAAATGAGATTATATATAAAAGAGCGGCGCTTGAAACCTCATTTTTCAGCTTGCGCTGAACAGCCGAGGCGGCGGTGGAACTGAATATCGCGAGCAGAGGCAGGGCAACGGTTGAGAGTATTGAAACGGATGTTTCAAGATTGTATGTCTCCGAGATAATCGAGGGCATCCAGGTTGTAACTCCGTCGCGAAGGGTGCCCTGCAGAATAATGCCCAGCGCTATGGGTATAAGACCCGATATAAAGATATATTTTTTGTCAAGCTTTACACTTGCGGTTTTTACGGTGTTTATGTTTTCCGAAGATTTCGGAGTGTCCACCTGCTTTTCAAAAAATCTCATTCCCGAAATCCAGATAAGGCAGATTATTACCGCCGCTGCGCTGCTGATGAAAAAAGCGGTCTGCCATCTTGAAAATTTTATGCACACGGGCACAAGAATATATACTGTTATTGTTGAGAGCGCGCTTGCTATGGTAACATACAAAACCGCTTTTTTGTAATTGTCATTATCAAGCAGGTCGCTCATAATGCGCACAATAGGCGGCCACATCATAGCCTGCGCAAGGCCGTTAACGCACCAGACCGCTATCATTAAATAAATGTTGGCGCTTACAACGGGAATGGCAAAATTGCACACAGCGGTTATAACAAGACCGGTCACAATAATGTATTTCGGCTTGAATTTGTCGCCGAGAACGCCGCTTAAAAGCTGGCCGGTTCCGTATGTAATAACAGCGCCCGTGCTTGCCAGACCCGCGAGTGTTTTGGGTATGTTCAGCGATGTGTAGATTTCAACAAGCGCCGCGTCATAGTTTTTTCGCGTTAAATAACTTATGAAATAGACGGCGCTGCACAAAAGAATAAAAAGAAATATATATTTTTTATTTGTGATTTTTTCAGCCATAATTACAACTTCCGGTTCAGCGGGGCGGCAGGCACTCAATCAGTGTGAAGCCGTTTTCGCCCTTGAATTCAACACTTTGCGCGCAGGCGGGCATAAACATACTTTCGCCTTTTTTTATTTTTATGCCCTCAACGCGGCCCTCGCCCGCAATGCAAACAAGAGCTGAAGGTTTACCTCCGTTATTTTCACGGCGGTAATCATTTTCAATGTCAAGTCTGCGCAAAGAGAAACAGGGCGTGTCGGCGTAACTTATCAGCCCGGTTAATGTGTGGGTTTCATCTTTCTCAAGAACAACCGGCTTTATTTTGTATTTTGCTACAACCTCGTCAAATGAATATTCAATATAGTTGAAACAGTCAAACATTTTGTCAAAGCCGAGCCCCATATGGCAAAGAAAATCGGGCATTTTCTCGCCCAGAGTGTTGCACTTCTCAAGGCTTACGGTGTAGTCTGTAGGTTCCTGAATTTCAATAAGAAAACATCCGGGGCCTATCGCGTGAGGCGTTCCGCCCTCAATAAGAAAAACATCACCGGGGTTTACCGGTATTTTATTCATAAGCGCCGACATAGCGGGAATATCCTGTTTGTCAAAAAGAGCTTTTAAACGCTCTTTTGTGACTTTTTCTTTAAATCCGAGCAATATGTAAGGTTTTTCGCCGTTTATCTCTCTTCCGCCGAGAATGTACCACGCTTCGGTTTTCCCGAAATCCGAGTGAAACAGATTTTTCGCGGCCTTTTTGTCGGGGTGAACCTGTGCGGGCAGGCGTTCGGCCGAATCGAGAAATTTGGTCAGAACGCCGAAATTGCAACCGTGCTTTTCAATATGCTCCCTGCCGAGATAGAATTGCGGCGCGGAATTGATAATATCGCGCAGATACTCACCGTTT
>ONON01000281.1 GCA_900319455.1 uncultured Eubacteriales bacterium | reverse complement strand
TTGTATTCTTATTTATCTTTTAAACAAACCTGTGAAAAAATCGACTATTCTGTACCATATAACAAGAAAAATGTGAAACGGCTCTTTCGCGGCGGTGTATTCAACGGCGGATGACTGTGAATTGTAAGGCGTTTTTCCGCCCTGAGACGAAACACCGATTACAGTGCCGGCCTTTGTGCCGGCAAGAGAGTAATCAAATTCTTTAAACCCGTTTTCAAGCGCGGGGGAGCCTGCTTCTATTTCAAAATCAAAGTTTTTTGCGTCTTTGAACAAGGGGTCGGCCGCGACGGAATTTTTAATCAGGCCTTTGCGCTTCGCTGTTTCAAATCCCATTGATTTATCCGTGCCGTTTAAACTGAAATATAAATCGTCGCCATAGGTAAGATCCCAGAGTATGTTGCCTTTTTCGCTGAAGGCCTCCGCGCCGTCAAGGTGAGAGAACGCCGCCGCTTTGCCGTCGCAGAGAATTATGTTGTTTTCAAACGCCGCGGTGCTTTTGCCGCCCTGAACGCGGCTGAGGTTTGAAACAACCCTTATCTGCGATTCGCCGTTTAAAGCGAAAATGTTGTTGCGCACGGTGTTGTCACTGCCGTAGTGCAGGTGGTATCCATCGCTGCCGCAGGCGTAGGTGAGGTTGTTCTCAACAAGGATGTATGACGAGCCCTCGTCAAGGTATATCCCCCAGCCGCCGTAGCCGCCCTCGCCCGGGTCCGCCGCGACATTGTGGATTACATTACCCGACAGAACAGTGCCTTTCTGATTGCCTAAGGTATATATTCCGCCCATATCGGAGAGCCAGCCCTGGCCTATGTTGTAGATGAGGTTGTTACAGATTTTGTTGTTGAATGTTACGCTGTGCGAGTAACCCCACACCCAGCCTGCCGAAATCGCCGTGTAGTAGCCGTCGCATATCTCATTGTTGCAGGCGTTTACCATGTTGGCGTGAATAATCAGAATGCCCACTGCGTTGAAGAAAACCCTGCCGTAACCGGAAATAAGATTGTTTGTAACATCAATTCTTTTTGTAACGCGCGGGTCGTTTTCCTCAAGATTTTCGCCCTTTATGTAAACCGCCTGAGCGCCGATGTTCTCAAAAACACAGCTGTCAACCGTGCAGTCCTGAGCGTTCTCACCCAGAAACACCGCGCACGCGGCTATATCTCTGAACTCACAGTTGCGAATTTCAAACCCCTTCGCGTTTTTGCACAAAACGCAGGCGGGCGCGTCAAAAGCCGCCTGTGAAAAATCTCGCTGTTCGGGCACTTTAAAGCCGTTGCCTCTGAAAACAATGTTTTCAAACTTTATGCCGTCAGCGCCGTCAACGCTTATCAATGTTTCTGTTTCTCCGCCCCAGAGGGTCAGGTTTTGCGCCGTTTCGCCGTTTTGGGGAATGTAATAAAGCACGCCCTCCGGCTTGTCAAGATACCACTCGCCCGGCTTGTCGAGAGCTTCAAAAACATTTTGCAGAAAATACCGCTCATTTTCGTGGAAAGTCATAGACGACGGCTTTGTAAAGCGCAAAAGACCGGTTGTTGGGTCATAGCTTTTGATGTTGAGCATTTCATCCTTCCAGAAATGAAGCACGCGCACAACAACATCATCCGCGTTTTTCATGGACGGAATATCTTTTTTATCAGCCGTAAAGGCGGTGTAGCCCTTGTGAAAATCGGCGTCAACTTTAAGGTCGGGATTAATGCAGTAGCGGTCGTCAACGCCGTTTATGTAAAAGTAGCCGCTTTCGGGGTATCTTGTGCGGTTGAGAGTGGTTTTTTCATTGAAAAGAATATTGAAATCCGCGCCCTTGCCCACATATTTTTTTAAAGCCTTTACTCCGTTTACCGTGCATTCCTCAAAGCCGGAGTACGGTACCCCCGCGGTGAAAACAACATTTTCATTATTATACGCTTTAAAGGTAACACCGCTTTTGCCGGCGGATGAAAAACAAACCGTGTCAAAAAGCGTGTATGTGCCCTGCCTGAAATAAACGGTTACGTCGCCGTCTTTTTCTTCGGCGAGTTCTTTTGCGGCGTATA
>ONON01000283.1 GCA_900319455.1 uncultured Eubacteriales bacterium | reverse complement strand
TGCCAATATAGATATATATTCACAAATTTATATTGAAAAACAAGCTGAGCGCCTGAAAAAACGAATTGGCGGAATTGAAAAAAATATAGATTGCAATAAAGAATTAAAATCGTTAAGAGAAGCATTATATGATATTGAAAGGGTGCTTAAAAATGCCGACAGTTAAAGATGTTTATGAATTAATAAATTCAATTGCTCCTTTTGACCGTCAAAGCGCTTGGGATAACAGCGGTATTGCTGCGGGCAGTTTTGAGCAAAAAGTAGATACAGTCGTAATTGCTCTTGATATTACAGCTGATGTTGTTGCTTTTGCCAATGAAAACAGAGCGCAACTTATTGTCAGCCATCACCCGTTGATTTTTAAAGCGAGAAAACAGCTTATGAGTAACGACCCCGCTTATATGCTTGCCAATGCAGGATTAAGCGCTATTTGCGCTCACACATCCCTTGATATTGCCGACGGCGGTGTAAATGATGTATTAACCCAAAAACTCGGTTATGGCAAATGTTCGCCGCTTACCGATGTCGGTGAGGCGGCTATGGTGCGTGTTTTTGAATATTCGGAACCTCATGAAATCGGTGAAATTGCCGCTCAGACATCGAGAACTCTCAAAACTGCGGTCAGGTATTCCGATTGCGGTAAAGCAATCAAAAAGGTTGCCGTATGCGGCGGTGCGGGCTGTGATTTTGCGCCTCAGTGTGCCGCACTTGGCTGTGATTTGCTGATAACAGGGGATGCGGGTCATCACGACTTTATAGATGGGATTATTGATGGAATTAGTATAATTGCTGCGGGACATTTTGAGACGGAAAATCCCGTTGTTGAGTTCCTCGCAGATATAATTAATAAAAAATTAGGGTTAAAAACTCTTATTGCTCCTGCATACTCTCCCTGTCAGACTGCTGTTTGGATTTAAGGTGATTTATTATGCCGCTTGACGGAATGACTCTTCATTTTTTAAAAAATGAACTCTCAAAGGCTTTGATTGGCTCAAGAGTTGATAAAATTTACCAACCATCGCATGATGAACTGGTGTTTTTGATGCGCACAAGAGAGGGCTCAATGCGGCTTTTACTCAGCGCTTCAGCTAACTGCCCCCGCGTTCACTTGACAAAATATGCTCCTGAAAATCCTTCACAACCACCAATGCTCTGTATGCTTTTTCGCAAATTACTGGCTGGGGCAACAATAACAAATATACGACAGCAAGGCCTTGACAGAATTGTATTTATCGATTTTTCCGCCACAAATGAAATCGGTGATAAAACATCATACACTGTTGCTGTTGAGATTATGGCAAAGCACAGTAATATTATTATTATTGATGAAAACGGAATAGTTAAGGATTCTGTTAAAAGAATAGACAGCAATCAGTCATCTGTTCGTTTGGTATTGCCCGGCGGGAATTACTGTCTTCCTCCTTCTCAAAATAAATATAACATTCTCGAAACAGATATAAATACGCTTTGTAAAAACATTTTTACAATACAGAACAAGCAGCTTTCCGGAGCCTTGCTTGAATCTGTCGAGGGTATGTCTCCGCTTATTGCACGGGAGATTGCTCTCGCAGTCAGCCCCGCTGATGTTTCACCGTCGGATTTGTCTGATTCTGAAAAGATAAAACTGTTATCAAATCTTGAAAAACTGAAAAAAACACTTATTGACAATACAGCGACGCCTTTTATTTTAAAAAAAGACGGCGGAAAACCTTTTGATTTTTCTTTTATTGATATTACACAATACGGTTTTTCTGCGGAAAGCGTTAATATGAACGGTTTTTCCGAGATGCTCGATGAGTTTTATTATGAAAAAGATCTCCGTGACCGCACGCGTCAGCGCAGTTCTTCTTTGTTAAAATTGCTCAGCAATTCCGTTTCAAGGTTAACAAGAAAAATTGAAACACAAAAGGCGGAACTGAAAAAATGCGAAAGCAAAGATGAGTTACGAAAATTCGGGGAACTTATTCTCGCAAATCAATACTCTCTTTCAAAAGGTGCCCATTTTTATGATGTTTCAGATTATTATACGGGTGAGAACATCAGAATAAAAGCCGACCCGGCGCTTTCACCGGGCGCGAATGCTCAAAAATATTTTAAAGAATACCGCAAGCTCAAAACAGCTGAGCAACTTTTAGGAGGACTTATTGAGAACGCCGAGAAGGAACTTGCTTATCTTGAAACTGTAATTGATTCAGTTGAGCGTGCGGAGGGTTTTACCGAGCTTTCTGAAATCAGGGCGGAACTGTATGACACTGGATATTTAAAAAAAGCTAAGCAGGAAAAAGGCAAGCGCCTTAAGCCAATGCCTCCTCTTGAATTTATCTCTGATGACGGTTACAGAATACTGGTTGGCAGAAACAATGTTCAGAATGATCTTTTAACTTTTAAAACCGCACGAAAAGATGATTCCTGGTTTCATGCCTCAAAAATGCCGGGTTCACATGTTGTTGTGTGCGGTGAAGGTGAAATCATTCCCGAAACGACCGTCCGGCAGGCGGCGGTTATTGCCGCTTACTACAGCAGCGGGAGGTATTCGTCAAAAGTTCCCGTGGATTATACTGAAGTGCATGAGCTTAAAAAACCTGCGGGAGCAAAACCGGGAAAAGTTATCTATCATACTTACAACACAATGTGGGCTGTGCCTGACAGAACGCTTTGCGAACGCTTGAAAAAGAACAAATAAACTAAAAGTACGGAGTATTAATGTTGCTCCGTACTTTTAAAACTGTCTGTTTTTTTAATTATCAGTTTATTCATGCAACAAATGAATGCTGCTATAATAATTCCGGTTTCCGGATTGACAAGTATAATCATTAAAATAACGGATATAAAAGCAATAAAGCCCGTTATTCCGGATGTAAGCGCAGTTTTTAAATATTTCCACACATTCTGCTGCCACATTCCGATAATAAGTATAACAGCGGCTGTCGGAATAGGAGTTCTCGCAATCGGGTCTTTAAGACATATTATAATCAGCACACCGAACACAGTACTTGAAATTGCTGAAATAATTTTTGAAGAAAAGTTGCCTTCTTTTTTTAATGTGGGGCAGGGCGCAACAGAACCCGTTAGTGATGACGCAAAAATAAAAGCGCCTGACAGCAGTGAATTCTTCTTTTCTGCAGGTTTTGCATTCACGGTTAATTTATACAGTATAATAAACAGTAAAGAAAAACCGCATAAAATACTTCCGAATGCGTTTATCTTATTGAGTGAAAAGAATACGGGAGTATAGTCGTAATTGCCGATTTCATTAATGGGAGATATTATACTGCCGGGAATAAGAAAAATGTTAAGTGGAACGGTTATAATAAAACTCCAGAATGCAGCGGGGATTTTCTTGCTTAAATTTTTGAATTTTCTGCGGTAAACAATCATAACAACCAGTACAATAGTTCCGTACAGGACACCGCGCCAATTGCCGTGAAAACCCAGCGAACGGTATGATTTTAACATTTCAACGGCATTTG
Source organism: uncultured Eubacteriales bacterium (assembly GCA_900319455.1). Lineage (GTDB taxonomy): Bacteria > Bacillota > Clostridia > Oscillospirales > Acutalibacteraceae > CAG-177. The sequence continues at coordinate 2,035 of ONON01000283.1, read as the reverse complement.
TTCCGACAGCTCCTATTCCGAAATAATTTGTCGTCTGCATTACAGTCATATAAAGTGTAAAACCAAGCATCACTCCGGCAATCACAGGAATATATACTGCTGTCTTTAACTTTTCAAAATTAAAAAAGGAGACTGTAATTAATAATATCGCACATATCAGTGTGCCTGCCAAAGCAGTGTTTAAACCGTAGAAGGCAGAAATGCTGTATAAAATAATAAATAATGAATAAGAAGGTAAAAGTCCGGTAAAAGGATATGACAGGCTGCTGATTGCCACAGAAAAAATACTTGCTCTCATTGAAAAAGCCGAACAAACGCACATTGATATTACAAGCGGCAAAATCTGAGTCATATTATAAAAGCCTTCGACCGTTGCCGAAAAACCGGTTTTTAAAAATTTTGACATATTTAACCTCAATTAATAAACTGTTATATAGTTTACATTAATTCACTATAATATACAAGCATTTGCAAAAAAAATAAAAAAATAATTATTGAAGTATAGAAAAAACCATATTTGTATGATAATATAAAACAAATTTTATACGGAGTTTGAAATGAACAGCAGAAAAATCAAAAAAACAGCTACCTGGATTATTGTACCGCTTATGGCGCTGATATTTATTCTTGATATTGCTACAGTGGTTCTTTTTAACAAGTATTGCAAAAATGTTACGGTGAAAAAAGAATCATTTGATTATTCAACAGGCGACGATCGTATTCATTTTTTGAATACAGCGAACTCCGATGCAATTATAATAGAGAGCAACGGAATGTTTGCTATGGTGGATTCCGGCGAAGGCAACAATAATCCCAGAAGAAAAACGAAATATAAAGGTTATGAGAAAGAAACAGTTAATTATATTCTCAAAACCTGCTCCGATCAAAACGGAATCGCTCATCTGTCGTTTATTTTGGGTACACATTGCCACTATGACCATATCGGTTCGTTTCACGCAATAATTACCAACAAAAACATAAAGATTGATAAGGCATATTTTAAAGGCTGTGACGAAACTATGTTCAGCAAATATGATTATAAATGGGGCCTGACAGAAACATATAATCAGATTGTTGAAGATCTTGATGAAAGAAATATTCCGGTAATTCACACGCTGCCGGATGAACCGTTTAAATTCGGAGATTTTATAATTCAATTTTACAACACGGTTAATTCTCCCGACTTGAAGGGGAAGGGCGAAAACTCTGCAAGTGTGGGTGTTAAGGTAACAAAAGGTGAAAAAACCGCTTTTCTTGCCGCTGATATTACAAGACCCAGCGGAGTTGAAGAACTGGTAGCTGATAAAATAGGCGATGTTGACCTGTTGAAAATCGGTCATCACGGGTATTACGGCTCTTCCTCAATGGCATTTCTTAAAGTTCTTAAACCGGAAATTGCTGTTGTTACAAATCATTTGGGTAAAGTTTATCCCAATGTTAAATGGAATCTTATAATGGTAGCAAAATGTCCGTTTTTTGCGACTTATGACAACAACGGAATTATCGCAACATTCACGGATTCAAATGAAATATTGCTTACCAATCAAATATATTGAAGGGGTTTATAAAATGAGTAAACAAATCAGAAAACCTGTTAAAGGCGATATTACCGCAACAATGAGAACGAATAAGGGTGATATTAAAATTTTACTTTTTCCGGACGCGTCTTCCAAAGCGGTTGAGAACTTTGTCAAACACTCTGAAAACGGTTATTATGACGGTGTTGTGTTTCATCGCGTAATAAATGATTTTATGATTCAGGGCGGAGATCCAACTGCAACCGGGAGGGGAGGAGAAAGCATTTGGGGTCACCCGTTTGAAGATGAGTTTAATGTTGATTATCATAATCTGAGAGGCGCGCTTTCTATGGCTAATGCAGGCCCGAATACTAACGGAAGTCAGTTCTTTATTGTTCAGGCAAAAGAGGTTCACCCTGCGCTTTTATCTCAGATGCGTCAATATCCCGACAGCTATCCGGAAGATACTGTAAATGATTACGCAGAACTCGGCGGAACACCTCACCTTGATTTTAAAC
>ONON01000285.1 GCA_900319455.1 uncultured Eubacteriales bacterium | reverse complement strand
TTCACAATCACCGGCCGCGGCACTGTTGCTACAGGCAGAGTTGAGCGTGGACAGCTTAAGACAGGCGAAGAAGTTGAAATCGTAGGCCTTACAGAAGAAAAGAGAAAAGTTGTTTGCACAGGTATCGAGATGTTCAGAAAGATTCTCGACTACGCAGAGGCCGGCGACAACATCGGTTGCCTTCTTCGCGGCGTTCAGAGAAGCGAAATCGAACGCGGTCAGGTTCTTTCCAAGCCCGGTTCAATCCATCCTTACACCAAGTTCGTAGGCCAGGTTTACGTTCTTACCAAGGATGAAGGCGGCCGTCATACTCCCTTCTTCAACAACTACCGTCCTCAGTTCTATTTCAGAACCACTGATGTTACCGGCGTTATCACCCTTCCCGAAGGCACAGAGATGTGCATGCCCGGCGACAACGTTGATATGAATGTTGAACTTATCACCCCCATCGCTATTGAAAAGGGTCTTCGTTTTGCTATCCGTGAAGGCGGCAGAACAGTTGGCTCAGGCGTTGTTATCGACGTAATGGACTAATTTAAAATTATAAAATTGAGGCTGTCGAAAGACAGCCTCTTTTTTGTTAACCGTTATTCTGTTTTTCCTACACAGAAATCTCCGTCAACGCCTGTGATTATCACATTTATCAGTTCACCGCATTTTCCGGGAGGGCAGTCAACCCTGACAGGGGTGTAGTTTGAGGTATATCCACGGCAGAAGCCTTTCGAGTATTCCTCGGCAAGAACACTGAGTGTTTTGCCGATTTGAGTTTCAAGAAAATTACGGCGTATTTTCTCGGCTTCTTCAATTACAACTTTCGCCCTGCGCTCTTTTTCCGCTTTTTCAATCTGTTCCGGCATTTTCGCCGCGGGAGTACCGTCACGCTTCGAATAGGGGAAAACATGCACTTTTTCAAAACCGATTTCCTTTACAAACGCGAGTGATGTTTCAAAATCCTCACGCGTTTCACCGGGGAATCCCGTCATAAGGTCTGTCGTGATTGTGCAATCATCAAAAGCCGCGCGCAGCTTTTGGCATAGATTTCTGTAATCAGCCGTGCTGTAATGTCGGTTCATCCTTTTGAGCGTTGCGTCACAGCCGCTTTGCAGCGATATATGGAACTGAGGGCAGAATTCGGGGATTTGTTTCAGCTCGGCTATGATTTCATCCGTTATATGGTCCGGCTCAAGCGAACCGAGGCGAACTCTCTTAATTCCGTCCGGCTCAGCCGCCGTCCTGACCGCCTGAGCTATATTCGCTGAGCAGTCTTTGCCGTATGCGGAAAGATTTATGCCGACCAGAACAATCTCTTTATAACCGTTTTCGGCAAAAGCAAAGGCTTCTTTTTTAATTTCCGCCATGGGCTTGGAGCGAACTCTTCCCCTTGCGTAGGGAATAATGCAATAGGCGCAGAACCTGTCACAACCGTCCTCGATTTTAAGTGTTGCCCTTGTGCGCTCCCGGTAGGAGTCAACGGTATCACCGTTGAATTTTTCGCCGCGCTTATGTTCCTCAACGGCAAACTCCCGTTGGCCGCTAATATGGTTTTCAAGCAGTTCCGGTATTTTGTAATTGAATTTGTTACCCGTAACAATATCAGCCTGAACAAGGTTTTTCGCGTCATCCGGAAAGGCCTGCGGCATACACCCTGTTAACAGAACAACGCTGTCCGGGTGAAGGCGTTTGATTCTGCGAACCGTCTGCCTTGTTTTGCGGTCACTTTCAGCTGTGACCGTGCAGGAGTTTATAATATAAACATCCGCCTCGCCGTCAGGGTCAACAATCTCATATCCCGCACGGGCAAGGCTGCCGGAGACAGCTTCGCTTTCGTACTGATTAACTTTACAGCCCAATGTTATTATTGCCGCTTTCATTTTCTCACCGCCTTATTTCAACCAATTATATTATAAAAACGCAATTTAATCAATAAGCAAAGAAAATACGGTGCCGCTATGGCACTTTATACAGTAAAGTCAATAATATTTAACAAAATTTATGTTTTATTTTTGTTGCATTATTTTTAATTTTAGGTTAAAATATCTCTATATGTGAATGAGTATATTTCATTATACAGATTAATCAATGATCGGTGGTAAAACAAAAATGCCCTTTAAGCTTAACTTTTCTTATGCGGGCGATTTCGCGAAAGATGAAAACATTGCAACAATGGCAGGCGAAATAGCGGACGCTCACAATAAAATTCATAACGGAACAGGTCTCGGCAGCGGTTATCTCGGCTGGGTTGACCTTCCCGTTAACTATGATAAAGATGAATTTGAACAAATAAAAAAAGCAGCCGAAAAAATACGCGGGAACTCAGAGGTGCTGATTGTTCTCGGCATAGGCGGCTCATATCTCGGTGCGAGAGCCGCCATAGAATTTGTTTATTCCAACAACTACAATCTCATTAATAAAAACGCCCCCAACATTTATTTCGGCGGCAACACAGTGAGCTCATCGGCAATCTATGAACTCATCAGCCTTTGCGAAGGCAAAGATTTCTCCGTAAATGTTATTTCCAAATCCGGCACAACAACCGAGACTGCCGTCGCTTTCAGAATTTTCAGAAAGCTTATTGAAGAAAAATACGGCAAAGAAGAGGCGAAAAACCGCATTTTCGTTACAACAGACCGCAAAAAAGGCGCTCTCAAAAGCGTGGCAGATAAAGAAGGTTACCAGACCTTTGTCGTCCCCGACAATATCGGAGGAAGATACTCCGTTCTTACCGCGGTAGGGCTTCTCCCGCTCGCTGTCGCCGGGCTTGACATTGACGCCCTTATGCAGGGCGCGGCACAGGCAAGAGAAGAATATCTGAATGAGAATCTTCTCGAAAACGATTGCTATAAATACGCCGCTCTCAGGAACCTTCTTTACAGAAACGGCAAAAAAATCGAAATGCTCGCCGCTTATGAGCCCTCAATGGCTCTTATGTGTGAGTGGTATAAACAGCTTTTCGGCGAGAGCGAAGGCAAAGACGGCAAAGGAATATTCCCCGCTTCCGCGATTTTCTCAACCGACCTTCACTCACTCGGTCAGTATATTCAGCAGGGCGAGAGAACTCTGTTTGAAACAGTGCTTTGGTTTAATGTTCCGAAATATGATGTTCAGATAGAAGAGGACGAAACAAACGAAGACGGCCTCAATTATCTTGCCGGCAAAAACGCGAGTTTTGTCAATCGCAAAGCTTTTGAAGGCACTGTTCTTGCTCATGCCGACGGCGGAGTACCCAACATAGTTGTTGAAATGGATTACGCGGACGAGCGCACGCTCGGTCACCTTATCTATTTCTTCGAAAAGGCATGCGGCATTTCCGGGTACCTTCTCGGTGTAAATCCGTTTGACCAGCCCGGTGTTGAAAGTTACAAAAAGAATATGTTTGCGCTTCTGGGCAAGCCCGGCTATGAAGATGCAAGGGCGGAGCTTGAAGCAAGAATCAAGTAAACAAAGGAGGACAAACATAATGATTTCTCTTATTTTGGGCAGAAAAGGCTCAGGCAAAACAAAAACACTCATAAACTGCGTAAACTCCGCGGTGCAATCATCAAACGGCAATGTGGTCTGCGTTGAAAAAGAAAGGCTCCTCACCTATGATATCGACTCAAGAGCCCGCCTTGTTGAAACCGACCATTACGGCGTCAGCGGATATGACGCTTTTTACGGCTTTCTTTCGGGAATAGTTGCCGGAGACTATGACATAACGGATATGTTTATTGATGCTACGCTGAGAATAGGCGGCAGAGATTATGATGAGCTCGCGGCTTTCCTTGAAAAGGTTGACAAACTCAGCGGCATAGCGGGAATTGATTTTACATTCACCGTTTCGGCTGATGAGAACGAATTGCCCGAAAAAATCTTTGCGTTTTGCAAGAAAAACTGAATTTTTTTGTTGACAAACAGTCGCACTGACTATATAATGTTCTGTGCGTGATTTCAGATAATTATGATAATTGATCTTGAATCCATATTTAATGTTGAGGGGCTTTCGGCAGACCTTGACTATGAATTAGATATGTCCGGCGAAGAGCTTGACGGCGCGTTCCCGTTTAAAACTCCGGTCAGGGTTACGGGCAGGGTTGCCAATACCACCGGAATTGTCGAAATAAACGCCGAAGCGTCTTATGAGCTAACGGTTCCGTGCAGCCGTTGCGCAAAAGAGACGGTTCATAAAATGAATACAGAGATTTACCACACCCTTGTGCGTCAGGTCGAAAACGAGAATAACGATGACTTTTTAACCGTCACCGATTTACGCTATGACCTTGACCCGCTTGTTCGGGAAGATATACTGCTCTCGCTGCCTTACAAATTCTTGTGCAGTGAAGATTGCAAAGGTCTCTGCCCGAAGTGCGGCAAAAATCTCAATGAAGGGCCATGCGGCTGCAAGCCCGAAACAGACCCGCGTCTGGAGGCGCTCAGGCAGCTTTTGGATAATAACGAGTAATTTACCCAAAGGGTTTGCTTAAAACCGGTTAAGGAGGTGCTTTAAAATGGCAGTACCCAAGAGAAGAGTTTCCAAGGCAAGAAAAAACAAGAGACGCTCAAATGTATGGAAGATGGACGCTCCCGTACTTGAAAAGTGCTCAAACTGCGGCGAACTCAAAAGAGCTCACAGACTTTGCCCGTCATGCGGTTATTATAACGGCAGGCAGGTAGTGGTTGTTGAAGAAGACTGATTCTTACAACAAGAGAGAAATATAAGGCAGGGATTAACCTGCCTTTTTTTCTTTTTTATTTTCTGTTGTATTTTTCAACCGCCGTGTGCGCGCAGACCGCGAGAAGTTTTGCGTATTCATCAGGCACGCCCTCAATGCGGTATGAGTTGTCAAGAATGCTTTTGCCTGTAATTGTCTCATAAAAACAGGCGCCTGCAAGGTAACACCCCAAAATATTCGCGTGGTATCCGTCAGGGGCGGTGAGCATATCTTTAAGCTTTGTTTGCCTCGCGAACTGAAAAGCAAGGCCGCTCGGAATAACTCCGTCAACATCAGCGTTGATTACTGCGATTTCAACGGCACGGTTAATGCAGTCAAACATAATGTCGGTGCTGTTGGAGTATTTTGAAAATCCTTCGTTTAAGGTGCTTTTGTCATAAGCCCAGGTCTGGTGAATAAAAACCTTCGCTTTTGGGGCGGTCATTCTGACATAAGCAGTCAGTTCCTCAATATAAGGCGACCAGCTTTCCTCAACGCCGGAGAGTGAACTTACCTGCTGAAGCGTCACAACATCCCATTCCTCATCTTCAAGCGGCTCAAAAAGCGCAACCTCGTTTGCTGTGTTCATAACCGTCTCGCCCGGCAGATAAATCTGATAGTCATAAACTTCCCGTTCGTTTTTCATGTTCTGCCAGTGGGTTTCGAGAGAGCAGGCGGGAATATAAAGATTGCACAGCATAAAGTCATCACAGCCGTCAGCCTTCATCATAGCGGGAAGATGTGTGTGTGCGTTTTGCGAAAAACTGTTGCCTATTGAAAGTACATTCATTTCCGGTTATCCTCCGCCTTTGCGGCATATTTTTTTCTGAATAATATTATTTCTTTATTCTGCGGGCAGTGCCGTTCAATCAGCGCGAACATAACAACCGTCATCAGCTCATAGGGCACCGGGCAGAATTCACCCGGGTTGACAAGCGACATAAGAAAAATACCTATATAAGCTATAAAAACCGCAAGTGAAAAATGTGTTATTTTACTCCAGAAAATCATATTTCGCCTTATAAACTGAAATCCGAAGGCGAAAATACCGAGTGAACCGAAACTGCCTATAACCTGAAACGGAGCGGAATGGTACCAGTTTGCCGCGAATTTTTTTGAAGGGTAAATGTCGCGGTTGCCCATATAGCCGATTCCTCTGCCGAATACGGGGCAGGCTTTAAAATCCTCAACCGCGCGTTTGATAAAACCGGTGCGGGGGTCCTTGTTTATCATATCAGAGTCAAAACGGCTGATAGTTTTTGAAATAAACGTGATTATATCCCCGGCGTAAATAATCATGGCAAAACCGCATACCGTCAGAATAAACAGCGTCTTAAAGCGGTTCTTTTTGTCAGCATAAATAATGTATATACAGCAAAGCAGAAACTCAACCGCACCGAAAAGCAGACCGCCGCGCGAGCTTGTAAGCGCAAGGCATGGCATAGTAATAAAAGCGGGAATAACATAAATATAGTTTTTAAGCGAGAGATAAAACACAAACGGCATTGTCAATATAATGAATGTTGAAACATTGTTGCGCCACTGTGGCTCAAGAATAGAGCGCGTGGAGGCAACCTCCCTTATATTTACCGCGTAGTGCATAATAATCATCAGGCACGAGAACAGGCACACAATATACATTATGAAAGCAAAGGTCTTGTGGATAACAACTCTGTCGGAACTTTCAAGGTAAGAGTATGCAATAATATAAACAATTACCATCGCCGCGCCCAAACCCACAACATAATAAAGCGATGTCAGTGAAAAATACTCCTTCGCGCTTATGCTCCCCAAACCGCCGAGCGTCACGGCAACTGTAACCGCGATCAGGCTCCACAGTGTTGAACCCGCTTTAATCGGCTTCGGGTAAAGCGTAAAATGCAAAATAATCGCGAGCACGAGGAACGGCGCGAGCGGAGCGAGCTTTATATATGTGTCAAACGAATCAAAGCATTTTATCATTGTCGCGCTTACCAGCATAAAGGGAAGCGTGGTTGCAATAAGTTCGTCACTGATTATCAGAGTCAGCGTTATGATGCACACAAAAATCAGCAGTCCGCAGAACTCCGTGCCCGTAACGGTTATAACACAGGCAAGGAGCATCAGCGCATACATATACGGCTTTGACAGCAGCGCCGAGCGCAGCGCTTCAAGCGCTTTGAGGCGTTTTTCGCTTTTTGCGATGAATCCGAGCTTTTCCAATAAAGCGCATCCTTCCTTGATGTAATGGGTATATAAAATAATACAATAATAATAAAGTGTTTTCAAGTGCGGAGGCTAAATTATTACAAATATATGAATTTTGAAAAAAAGGCTTGATTTTTTGAAAAAAAGTATTACAATATGATTTAGCACTTGACAAGGCCGAGTGCTAAAAACAAGATTTTCACTGTCGCTCGATTAAAAGAAACATTTTAACGCGGCAATGAATACACATATTTCATTTATTGGAGGTAATCAATATGACCATCAGACCGCTTGCAGACAGAGTAGTTGTTAAAGCTGTCGAAGTTGAAGAAACCACCAGCAGCGGAATAATCCTCTCCGCATCGGCGCAGGAAAAACCGCAGGTAGCCGAAGTTGTGGCGGTAGGCCCCGGAGGAATGATTGACGGCAACGAAGTCAAAATGTATGTAAAAGTCGGCGATAAAGTTATAACCGGCAAATATTCCGGCACGGAAGTCAAGCTCAACAAAGAGGAATACACAATAGTCCGTCAGAGCGACATCCTTGCTGTTGTAGAATAATTCAGGGAGGCATTTAAAATGGCAAAACAGATTATTTACGGCGAAGAAGCCCGCAAGGCTTTACAGGCAGGCATTGACAAGCTTGCGAACACAGTCAAAATCACTTTAGGCCCCAAAGGCAGAAACGTTGTTCTTGACAAAAAATACGGCGCGCCCCTTATCACCAATGACGGCGTAACAATCGCGAAAGATGTTGAGCTTGAAGACCCGTTTGAGAATATGGGCGCACAGCTTGTTAAAGAGGTTGCAACAAAAACAAACGATGTCGCGGGCGACGGCACAACAACAGCAACCCTTCTCGCTCAGGCTCTTGTAAGAGAAGGCATGAAAAATGTTGCTGCCGGTGCAAACCCGATGGTAGTCAAAAAAGGCATTTCAAAGGCCGTTGACACTGTTGTTGAGTCAATCAAAGCCAACGCGAAGCCTGTTGCAAATTCAAAGGATATTGCCAGAATAGGCACTATCTCATCAGGTGATGAAGAGGTAGGCAAGTTCATAGCCGACGCTATGGAAAAAGTTACATCCGACGGTGTTATTACCGTTGAGGAGAGCAAAACAGCGGCAACATACGCCGAGGTTGTTGAGGGTATGCAGTTTGACCGCGGTTATATCTCACCTTATATGGTAACCGACACCGATAAAATGGAAGCCGTAATTGACGACGCTTACATTCTTATTACCGACAAAAAAATCTCCGCTATTCAGGATATTCTTCCTCTTCTTGAGCAGATTATCAAAATGGGCGGCAAGCTCGTTATTATCGCTGAGGATGTTGAAGGCGAAGCTCTTTCAACCATCCTTGTCAACAAACTGCGCGGTGTATTTACCTGCGTATGCGTCAAGGCTCCCGGCTTCGGTGACAGACGCAAAGAAATGCTTCAGGATATAGCCGTTCTCACAGGCGGTGAGGTTATTACCGCCGACCTCGGCCTTGAACTCAAAGACGCTCAGGTGGCTCAGCTCGGCAGAGCCCGTCAGGTCAAGGTTTCCAAAGAGAACACCATTATTGTTGACGGCTCGGGCGTTAAGGATGACATTGCCGGCAGAGTTAATCAGATTAAATCCCAGCTTGAAACAACAACATCTGATTTTGATAAAGAAAAGCTTCAGGAACGCCTCGCTAAACTTTCGGGCGGCGTAGCGGTTATCAAAGTTGGCGCCGCGACCGAAACCGAGATGAAAGAGAAAAAGCTCCGCATTGAAGACGCTCTTGCAGCGACAAAAGCGGCGGTTGAGGAAGGCTGCGTAGCGGGCGGCGGCGTTGCGCTTCTCAACGCAATTCCCGATGTTAAAGCCCTTTATGATAACGCCACCGACGCTGATGAGAAAACAGGCATCAGCATAGTTCTCAAAGCTATTGAGGAGCCTATCCGTCAGATAGCGACCAACGCGGGCCTTGAAGGTTCCGTTATTGTAAACGCCATTCTCGCCTCAAAGAAGAACGGCTACGGCTACAATTTCGCGGCGGATAAATACACCGATATGGCAAAAGCGGGCATTCTTGACCCCGCGAAGGTAACCCGTTCCGCAATTCAGAACGCGGCATCCGTGGCGGCGATGGTTCTCACAACAGAGAGCCTTGTTACCGACAAACCCGATCCCGCGGCAGACGCCGCTAACGCGGCTGCAATGGCTGCGGCAGGCCAGGGCGGAATGTATTAATCGTCAAATCTCAATAAATATTCAACGGCATCCGGCGCGACCGGGTGCCGCTTTTTTAAACCGTAAATAACAGGCTTGTAATAAACCGTTACGGGGTGTAAAATACATAACGGAGGAAGATGATATGAGCGGTAAACTAAAGGGTATTGAGCCTGAAAGCGTAATGAAATATTTTGAGGCGTTATCCGCCGTGCCGAGAGGCTCGGGCAAAACGCAGGCGGCGACCGCCTTCTGTGTTGACTTTGCAAAAGAGCACAGACTTGAGTATTACACAGACGAAACGGGAAATGTCATCATTTATAAAAAAGGCTCTCCCGGTTTTGAAAACAGCGAGCCCGTCATAATCCAGGGGCATCTTGATATGGTATGGGAAAAGGCGCCAGGCGTTGATTTCAACTTTGAAACGCAGGGGCTTAATCTTGCCGTTGACGGCGATTATATAAACGCGTGCGGTACAACCCTCGGCGGCGATGACGGAATAGCCGTCGCCATGGCTCTCGCGATACTTGAAGACGACTCAATAAAGCACCCGCCCATTGAAGCGGTTTTTACGGTTGATGAAGAAACGGGAATGTTCGGCGCAACAGCGCTTGACACCTCCGTTCTCAAAGGCAGAAAAATGCTTAATATCGACTCCGAGGAGGAGGGTACTCTGCTTGTAAGCTGCGCGGGCGGAGTAAGAGCCGATGTTATATTTGAAGCCGAGACCGCGCTCGCTTTCGGCGACGCATATACTGTAACAATAACCGGCCTTCACGGCGGTCATTCGGGCACCGAGATTGATAAAGGTTATATTTCCGCAAATAAGCTTATGGCTGAGGTTCTCGGCACACTTTTAGAAAAAAACAACATCAGGCTTTGTTCCGTAAACGGAGGCACAATGGATAACGCCATAACACGCGAGTGCAGGGCCGTTGTCACAACCCGTGATGTCCACGCCTTTAAGTATGAAGTCGAAAAGCTCAGAAGAGATTTAAAACGAAAATACGCGAATATTGAGCCCGGTTTTGCTCTTTACCGTACGGAACGGGAACAGCCCGAAAAATCCTTTGACGCCGGTTCAACAAGGTCGGTTATCAGTCTGCTTAAAGAGCTGCCGCAGGGCGTAGTCTCAATGAGCGGGAAAATCGATGGGATGGTTGAAACCTCACTGAACATGGGCGTGCTCAAAACCGAGCAAAACAAGGTTACCTGCGTTTTTGCCGTTCGCAGCAGTGTCGATTCAAAAAAAGAAAACCTCGTCGAGTCCATCAAAAAAACGGCGGCCGCCTACGGCGCGACTGTCAGAACGCACAGCAGCTACCCCGCCTGGGAATTTGTTGAAAACTCGCCTTTGCAAAAGGTGATGTCGGATGTCTATATGGGACAGTACGGCAAAAAAATGAATGTCACCGCCATTCACGCGGGCCTTGAATGCGGAATATTCTGCGGCAAAATAAAAGGGCTTGACTGCGTTTCGTTCGGCCCGGATATTCTTGAGATACACACCCCTCGCGAACGCCTTTCAATTTCTTCTGTTGAAAGAGTATGGAAATACCTGCTGGCTGTTCTTGAAGAACTCTGCGGTGAACCTACTCCCGCGGCGGCAAAAAAAGCGGAAAAACCGGTTAAAGAAACCGCTTCATTTACAACAAAACCGCATAAACACCATATAAATATGACAAAAGAAAAGATGAGCTTGATTTTGTTCGCGGTCTGCGTTTCTTTTATGATTTTATGTATTCTTTTTTCAAAAGAAATAATCAGACTTTCGGTTTCGAAATATCCGTACAAGAATGCCGTGGCATATATTGAACAGGGCAACTATGAGGCTGCCTATAAGGTGCTTGATGTAAATTATACACTTGAGGAAATGAAGAACATTGACGATGCTTTTGCATTATATAAAATCTGTTCCTCACATGTGGAGTATAAAAAGGGCAATCTTGAAAAGGCACTCAGCGACTACCGTCAGGGAGACAGGCTCATCCGCTCTCAGTCTCCCGAAGTCGTAAACGAAATAAAGGAGTACGGAAGCAGGGTAAGAGAGGAATACGAATCATCTTTGAAGCAGAAAGAGGCTGAAAAGCGTGAACTTCAGAGTGTTGAGGAAGAACGAAAACGCAAAGAGGAAGAAGAGAAAAGAACCGAATACTCAACAACCGTAAAAACGGAAGAGCGCTATACGGCTCCCCTCGTAATTTTTGACACAACAATAAAAAGATATTACTATGAAGAAACAACAACCGAAAAGAAATACAACAGCGATGTTGACGAGTTCGGCGACGCGGAAGACTTTTATGA
>ONON01000286.1 GCA_900319455.1 uncultured Eubacteriales bacterium | reverse complement strand
CCGACAGTTATTATGAAAATGGTGACTATCAAAAATGTCTTGCCGCCGTAGCAAATTACGAGAAAAACAGCAGTAAAATATTTAGAAAAGATTATGATTATGCCAGAACATTGCCTAAAGCAATATACTCGGCAAAAAACACTTTAAACAAGAACAAATATGTTAAGTATGCTGAATCGGCTTGTAAAAATATACTTGCGAATATTGATACAAGCGATTGGGCTTTAAGGTACTTTGTAGCACAGATTTATATGGATCTGTATAGCGTTTCAAATGATAACAGCTTTTTAGAACGGGCGTATTCTGAGGTTTATAAGAACATCAACGAGTGTTTAATTGATATTCAAAAAGAACTGAACGCTGAGTACTTGAGTGATATACAAAAGAAAGAAATACCAGAGGGAGCTACAAAGCGCGAAAAAAACGAGGTAAAAGAATATAATAAAGCCTTAGTTGAGGAAAGAAAAATCGCTTTACCTCCCATTAGTGAACCACTTTATCTCAATTGTGAGTTGTTATTTGCCTTGGCTGAAAAACTTAACATTGACGATGCTGAGAAGAAGAAAATAACTAACATGTTAAGCTATAACGGAGAAAGTCTCTTTTTAGATGATGTGATCAACAGTCAGTTTTCATTTACTACGCCGTTCGACGCTTCAAATACAAATGTTTCTTTTGACGGAAAGGTAATTAATTTACCCGCAAATATTATTTCAGATAATACATCAGTAACTGTAATTATAACCGAAGGAAAAAAATCTATCACAGTTGATGACTGGAAAGTTAAAGAAGTCAACCGAAATAAAACAGATTCACCTAAAGATTATATAGTTGTTTTGAGTAGCGAAAAGATTAAGGATTGCGATTTCACCGCTTCATCGAAAGTAAAAATAACATTGAAGTGCAGAGATAGTAATAATGCAATTGAATACAATTTTGATGCCGTTGCTAAAAAGAAACTATTTGTTGAAGTTATTGAATTTGTAAAGAAGCCTTAAGGAGTATTGAGATGAAAAGAGCTGTATCAATTGCGTTAACTTTTTGTTTTTTGCTGAACCTATCAATAAGCTGTTTTGCTTTCGCTGCAGAAGACCATGATAGTTACATGAATAGTGTAATTTTTGGCAATTCCTTTACTGCGGATAAAAAATCAGAAATACTAAGTGCTGCATCTTATTTAACGATTGATCAGTACTCTGGCAACGGACAGGATAAGCTTGATGTTCTGGAAAAGAATAACATAAAAAAGCTTCCAAGTTTAAGTGATATTGATTTTAACGGAAATCAACACCACCGTAAATATACACACCTTGGTTGGAACCATTCATATTCAGATGACAAAGCTAACTGGAATGAACGAAAAACCATACTGCTTTCAAGTGCCAGCAAAATATTTAAATTTGGTTTTTTTAATGGTTGGTTTGGGTATTATAACGATAAATGTGATAGTTTTTGCGCATTAGTTTATTACATTCACATTCTAGGTGACTGTATAGATTACAGTGATAAAAACGATGGTCTCTCAGATGATGTTATCCCTCTTGTTGCTGTTAATCCTTCATTACAAGAACCGGACGTTTTCTATGAACTTAAACATTATCTTGGAATCTTATTTTCAGGACAAAAAAACACAACGTCTTATTCTTCTATGATGCAAGAAATTGAAAACTATGAAATCAATGCAAGAGCAATTATATCTGGGAATACAGTTGATGCATTTGAGTTAGCAACGATTGAAGATGATTTAATGCAAGCATTATCAAATTATGTATATCCGCTACTTCAAAATGAACAGTTTTATGCTGGCGGTCAAAACCTTTTTACGCGCAAAAAAAACTGGCTTTTTAATAGATAAATAAAAGCATTAAACATAAAGAATAAATATTAAAGGGGCTGTCGCATTAAGGTAGTCTCAAAACAGGAAAAAGATATCCGGATAACCGATGAAAAGGTTGTCCGGATAACGCTTTCATAACATAGCAAAATTATGTAACAGAATCAAAAGTGGAAGATTTGGCAAATCTTTATTCGATATTGCGTGATAATTACACTTCAATCAACTATTAAAAAGAGGTCGTTTTCGCTGTTCTCTATGAAAGTTGTTCACTTCCCGACTTTTTTAAGCTGGTTATTCCACTTTTTTTATCACCATTCTTTTAAGGCTGCCACATTTGATTTTTTCTCATTTGCGACAGCACATACTGCATTTAGATATATAATTCACATTACATTCCCGTAAGCCATTTCCATTACCTTTGACAGCGCGACTGCCTCGTCAATGGTGCAGGGGATGTCTCCGCCGTTTTCTATGGCATCAAGCCACATTTTAAGCGGTGAGGGCAGACCCTTAGGCAGTTTCGGGAACACCCAGCCGTCGCCCGTGTTGTAACACGGTTTGTCAAGAAAACCGCCCATAAGCGCTGTGCCTTTCATTCCGGCAACTTCAACCTCAAACGGATTGTTGCCCGTAACAAAACCCGTTTCGCTTACGCCTATTGCGCCTTTTTTGTAGGTGAAAACGGTAACGGCGTTGTCTTCTACCGTTTTTACAATCATATTGGTAAAAGCGGATGATGCCTTTTCGGGCTCGCCCATAAGCCAGTTGAGAATATACATTGAGTGTGCGCCGAGGTCCATCATGGCACCGCCGCCGCAAGTCTTT
>ONON01000289.1 GCA_900319455.1 uncultured Eubacteriales bacterium | reverse complement strand
TTCTTGAATAATAATCCCAGTAATCCGCTTTTTTAAACTCGTGATAAGGATTGAACTCGGTTTCATTGCTTGAATAAATATCGATGGCTGTGGCTACATCCCCGTCATAAACAACTTTACCGTGGTCAAGAACAATGCAGCGGGTACAGAGCCGTTTAATTGTGCTCATATTATGGCTGACATAAAGAACAGTTCTGCCCTCCTGATTGGAAACATCGCTCATTTTGCCCAGACACTTATCCTGAAATTTCATATCACCCACGGCAAGTACTTCATCCATAACCATAATTTCGCTGTCAAGGTGGGCCGCAACGGCAAAGGCGAGTTTAACATACATACCGCTCGAGTATCTTTTAACAGGTGTGTCAATGAATTTTTCCATCTCGGCAAACCTGACAATCTCATCAAATTTAGCGGATATTTCCGCCTTTGTCATACCGAGAATGGCACCGTTCATATACACATTTTCGCGCCCGGTAAGCTCGGGATGAAAGCCTGTGCCGACCTCGAGCATAGAGGCAATGCGGCCGTTTATGCCTATTCTGCCGCTTGTGGGGGCGGTCACACGCGAAAGCAGCTTCAAAAGGGTTGATTTACCCGCTCCGTTGTGACCGATTATACCGACTATCTCGCCTTTTTTTACATCAAAAGAGACATCGTCAAGAGCAAGAAATTTCTCATTTTTATGATAAGCGGAAACGGAGCCGATTTTGCTGTTCGGATCCTCCTCGCCTTTACGGCGGGCAATAAAAGACTGAATGTCGCCTTTAAGCGTGCCGCCGCCGATTGCGCCCAACCGGTATTGCTTTGAAACATGTTCAATTCTGATTGCAAGGTCGTTCATAGCATTTTCCTTTTTATTATTCACCGAGAATTGCCGAAAGCATCTGACCGCAGATTTTTTCGGGTTCAAGCCGTTCGCGGATTTTAACGGCGTTTTGTGAAAGCTTCTCCGCCAGAGCGGGGTTTTCAATTATCTTTTTCATCGCGAGACAGAGTGCGTTTGCATCTTTCATGGGAACAAGCAGACCGTTTTCGCCGTCTTCAATCATCATTCGCGGCCCTCCGCCGAGGCAATCCGTACAAACGCAGGGCAGGCCGACAGCCATAGCCTCAAGCATCGAATTTGAAATGCCCTCTCTGTCTGATGAAGAAACAAACATAGCACAGTCAACGATTTTTGAATGAATATTCAAATCAAAATCACGGATAAAAACTCTCTCTTCAAGATTGAGTGAGGCAATTTGTTCAAGTAAACTTTCTTTTAATGAGCCCTCACCGTAAATTGAAAGAGTGTATTCGGGATAATCCTTGTTAAGCAAAGTGAACGCGTCAATTAAGAGAGGCAGATTTTTTGCCTTACTGAGGCGACAGAAATTGACAATCTCTTTTCTGCGCTCTCCTTCAAATCTTTTAGGAAGCCCACAACTGTTCAGAGGGTTGGGAACTATATATTTTAACACTTGTGGTAAAAAGGTATAATAATCTCTTTCCGATTGTGTTTGGAATATTGCTGCATCAGCTCTTTTGTAGTATTTTTCCCTAAGTCTGTTTATGGGCGAGTCTTCCGGATATTCACTACTCATATCATTGAAATCACAGAACAATGCTCTGTTTTTCAAATTTTTTACAGCCATCATTGTGGAAATATTCGGGATAGTCATAAACGAAACAACTATAGCATCCGGATACTCTCTTAAAAACCATTTCAGTGGAAGAACATAATTGTTAATGAAAAAGAGTTCCTTTTCAACAAAATTATACTTTTTTCTATTGAATAAGCTTAGTACTTTTAATTTAATTTTTTTGTAAAGTCCAGTTTTAACTGTTTTTTTTGCTTTGAAGAGCCTGACTATATTCTGATCATCATCACATAATTTGGGATTTTGTTTTATGCAAACAATTTCAACTTTAGGATCAATTTCAAATTTAACAACAGGATCATCTAAAAAAACTAAAATAACACTAAAATCCCTACCGACAAAATAGTTTGCAAATGTTGTTATATGTCTTTCAGCCCCACCAACCGCAAGTGAATGTAAAACTAAAATAATTTGTTTCATAAAGCAAAAATATATTCCGGATTACTCAAAACATCAGCTATTCTCTTAGAAGCAAAACCGTCACCGAAGGGATTGACCGATTTTGCCATTTTATTATATGCATTTTTGTTTGTCAGCAATTCAGAGAAATTGTCATAAATCGTTTTTTCGTTTGTTCCGACAAGTCTGAGGGTTCCCGCCTCAACGCCCTCGGGGCGTTCTGTGGTGTCACGCATAACAAGAACGGGCTTACCCAATGAAGGCGCTTCCTCCTGTATTCCACCGGAATCAGTGAGAACCAAATAGCTTTTTGCCATTAAGTTATGGCAGTCAAAAACATCTACAGGCTCAATCAAGTGGATTTTGTCACAACTGCCGAGTTCTTCACCGGCAATCTGCCTGATGACAGGATTCATATGAACGGGATACAAAGCTTTAATATCAGGATTTTCATCCAAAACCCGTTTTATCGCGCGAAACATATTGCGCATCGGTTCTCCGAGATTTTCTCTGCGGTGGGCGGTAATAAAAATCAACCTGCTGTCTGACACCCATTCAAGTTCGGGATGGTAATAATCTTTTTTCACTGTTGTTTTAAGCGCGTCAATAACAGTGTTGCCCGTAACCCATATTGATTGCGGCGCTCTGCCTTCTTTTAAAAGATTGTTTTTTGCCCTCTCTGTAGGAGCAAAATTAAACTTTGATATTATTGAAACAGCTTGTCTGTTGAATTCTTCGGGAAACGGGCTGTAAATATTATAGGTGCGCAAACCGGCTTCAACATGGCCGACTGGAATCTGCAGATAAAAACACGCAAGAGCCGTCACAAAACTTGTTGATGTATCGCCGTGCACCAGGCAGACATCGGGTTTTTCTTTTTCCAGAACAGGCTTAATCTTATTAAGAATATTAATTGTTATGTCAAAAAGGGTCTGTTTTTCGGTCATTATTGAAAGGTCATAATCGGGCTTAACATTAAAAACCTCCAAAACCTGATTGAGCATTTGCTTATGCTGACCGGTGACACAAACTTTTGTGTTGATATTTTCCCGTGTTTTTAATTCATTGACAAGCGGGCACATTTTAATTGCTTCGGGTCTTGTGCCGAAAACCAACATTATTTTCATATCTTATTCACCAAAATTAACTATAATACAATTGTCTTTTTCTGTTATAAACCCGTTTTCGGGGTATGCGGCAAAATCACCGTAATCGTTTTTATATTTTAAATAATCTTTTTCCGAGCAATGTTTAAGCTCGTATCCTCTCAGCTCAAAAAGCTGATAAAGCTGCTCAGATACGCCTAAATTCTCATATTCTCTGAACCAGCTGTCTCCGCCGTATGCCCATGAAATATATGAGACCGTTGCCGACGTTCTGTTTTTAATATGTTGCGAATAATCAAACAAATCCGCAGCGTTGTTTATATTTTTACCGTAAAAATCACCTATACTTGTAAAAAACTTTTTCGGAATAAGTTTATCCGAGACGGCTACAAAAGCATTTTGAAATTTTTTCGCGACAGGCAATCCTGTTTTTGTGCGTTCATCAATCTTGTCGGGTATGTGGGGTGAGTCATCGCTTCCTATAAACACTACCGGTTTGTTTTTTACATCATAATTCTCTTCAAGCTCCTGACCGATATTGTCAACTACACTCATTTCATAAGAATGCCGTTCATAATTGCTTACAGACCAGTTATTAAGAGTTTTTGCCTGGTTAAGAACAAGCACGCAAATAATAACAGTTACAACTATCCGCAAAGGCTTCTTTTTTTCAGTGAGAAAATAAACAACGGTTACAATAAATGAGACAAACACAACAAGAGACTGCGCCATTGTGTAATATGCCGCTATTCCCATAATAACATTCAAAGAAAGGGTCGCCGCAAGCAATAAACAATACGCAAGAATGGGCAAAATGCTTTTTCTTTTGAAAGATAAAATCAAAAAAACAATAAAGCCAATCAGGGAACACATTGCAAAAGTGAAGATCGGCAAATAATTAACCCCTGCCCAAAAATAATAAAAGAAAACCGTTCTTATCAACCATATCAGGCAATCGAAAACACCGATCTGATTCCAGTAAACCTGGTTGTTGCCACCATATCCCGCATGAGTGGTTCCGTAATAAATAAGCAAAGCAGCCTTTGAAATCAGAAACCGAATAATTATTGCAACAATCAAAATCACGGTTGCCGTTATAATCCTAAAAGCAATGTTTTTGAAGGCAGTCCCTTTTTCTTCACCGAAAAAATAAAAACGGACAATGACAGTAACCATCATAAGGGTCAGGAATACACTTGCAAACGCCTCATAAAAATCCACGGATAAAACTATTAAAAGCACAGCAAGCAAAATGTTGCTTATGGACTTTGAAGAAAAGAAACAGTTAATCAGATAAACCGACAGGGTTATCATCAGATATCCAAGCGCAAGAAGAACAATTATGGGGTAAACAATCTGCTCGCTGATAAGCGGATAAGTTACAAATATAATCCAAAACACAAACAAAGCGTTTGAAGAAAGTTTACCGCCTGCGCTGTTATTTATAACAACAGCCATTGTCAACCCGGAAATAAAATACAGACAAAGCGCCAGAAAAATTGTAAAAAACGGGCTGTAGG
>ONON01000290.1 GCA_900319455.1 uncultured Eubacteriales bacterium | reverse complement strand
GGATTCGGGAGGATTATAAATGAAAAAAACAAAAAGAGCAATTTCATTCTTGCTGTGCCTTATTATGCTTTTCGGCACTTTTGCCGTCGGCACCGGAGGCTTTGCCGAATTGCTTAATTCAATAAGCATAAAGGCAAGCGCTGCTTCTGCAACACCAAGTATTTCTGCAGATTATGCCTATAATCGCTCCGGTTCAGAATGTGTTCTTACTTATTATTATTCATGGAATGCATATAGTGGTGCTTCATACTACATTTTCTATAATGGATACAAAAACGGAACAATTAATTATAAGCAAAAGGTCACTAAAACATCTCTGACTTCAACGAATGGTAATTCTGCCGTTTCATCTTATGATAATGGTTATGTTTCTCAAATATGGGTTGTTCCTTATGACAGTAACGGAACAGCTCTTACATCAAATATAACTTATTGTGAACCTATAGGCGGTGTATGGGCTTTTAAGCATGGTATCAATTATATTTCTACTGACCTTAACAATCCTTTTCTTACAACCGACACTCAAAAATGCAATGCAGAAACCACCTTGACAACAAACCAGCCCACAAGAACAGGTTACACTTTTAAGGGATGGTCAGAAAGCAAAAACGCAACAACTGCAGAATATCAACCCGGCGAAACATACTATGTGGCTCATTCAAATCAATATGATATTTATCTTTATGCTGTTTGGAAAGCTAACACTTATAAAGTATCATTCAATGCTAACGGTGGTTCATGCTCAACATCAAGCAAAACCGTAACTTATGATTCAACTTATGGTACTTTGCCAACGCCGACAAGAACAGGATATACATTCAGTGGATGGTACACATCAGCAAGTGGCGGAACACAAATAACATCATCAAAGAAAGTTACAATAACATCAGCACAAACGCTTTATGCTCATTGGAGTGCAAACACATACAATATAACATTTAATGCTACTAACGGTGGCTCATGCTCAACATCAAGCAAAACCGTAACTTACGATTCAACTTATGGTACTTTGCCAATACCGACAAAATCCGGCTATACATTTACCGGATGGTATTCATCGTTAATCGGCGGAACACAAATAACATCATCCAGCACAGTTACAATAACTTCGGATGAGACTCTTTATGCTCATTGGTCTGATTCTTCAAAACCGACTGGTTTTATAAGCAGTACAAATAATTTAGCCGCAAGTCAAACCGTTACTCTTAGTTTTTCAGATAATGAAAGCATTGCCGGATACTATTGGGGAACATCTTCAACATATTCATACAATACATACACTTCAACAACATCATTAAGTATAACAAAAACAATTTCTTCTGCGGGAACTTACTACCTTGTTGTGAAAGACGGCGCAGGCAATGTTTCCGACAGTGTATCAATCACATTTCATTTAACAACCTTGAACGCAAACAACGGATCTGTAACGCCCACAGCCATATTAACTCAGAACGGATGTTCTTTCGCATTACCGACAGCTGAACGTGACGGTTACACCTTCCTCGGCTGGGCAACAAGTAGTACGGCAACAAGTGCACAATATCAACCGGGAGCAAGTTTTAATCTTAACGATAATATGATATTGTATGCTGTGTGGGAAAAGACGGCATATACTGCAAAATTCATTGTTGATGGTCAAATTGTGTCTTCAATGACTTGCTATTACGGAGACACAATCAATAAACCTGCAGACCCTTCAAAAAGCGGCTATACTTTTACAGGCTGGGCTCCCGAAGTCCCTGCAACTATGCCAGAGCAAAATCTGACATTTTACGCGCAGTGGGAACAACTCAATATCTATAACCTCGGCGAAGAAACATACAATTTTCATAATTATGGTGACAGCGATTCACCGGGTGGGCACTGTTTCGGAATGGCAGTAACAAGTTCCGGGTATTATTTAGGAACTCTTGACAAATCAACAATCGGCGGTAACACCGGCACCCCGTTGTACACATTTTCCGATTCTCCAATCGTAAGACGACCTATTTGTCATTATATTCAAATACAAGGTTCTGCCGCTGACGGTGCCGAGCGCAGAGCTATGGTTGCGGGTGGTTCAATAGATTTGGAAGGCTATATGGATATTGAATATGACTGGAATTCATGCGTAAACTATGTTAAAAATCACGAACATGACAACAGTGGTACACTTAATGTCGGAATGTGGTTTGGTGAAGGCGGAGGTCATGCCGTAAACTTTCTTTACTACAAAGAGGTCGGCGGCCAACAGAGAATATATGTTTACGATAACAATTATCCGGACACCGAGATGTATTACTATATGGGAAATGACGGATATGTTCATGAGGGACCAAGTTCAGAGATATACAGTGATTACCATATAATCGGAATTGATTTAATGGATGTAAATATTTACTTCCCGCTTGCAGACCGGTATGAACCATATCGTTATATTTTCGCAAATAAAAACGAGATAACCGTCAAAGGCGCAACAGTCAGCTATTTAAAATGCGATTCGGAATTAAGCGATTATGTAATGTATGAAATTCCGGAAGAAGCGAAAAGTGTTACGGTTACTCCGTTGGTGGATAACGCGGATTTCTCGTATTTGGGAAATGACTATTCGTTTGGAAGCATTAACGAAAAAACATCGGGAATATTAACTGTTCCATCGAAAAACGCTACCGAAGGGCAAAAAACAAATTTTGAAATCAAAAATGCTCCTGTATCTCCCACCGCTTCCGCCAAACTAAATGCTAAATCCTCAACAACCGTTGACTACCGCTCAAAAGTCAACATCACCGCAACGGCGAGCGGCGTACCCGACGGATATTTTCTCGCTATATACAGCGGCAATACTCTTCTTGAAAAAGGCACAAAAGACAAAGTGAGTTACACGCCGAAAGACAACAACAAGCCGGCTGAACTCAAATCCGATGTTACATATACGGTCAAAGTTATTGACGGCAAAAACGCTGTTCAAAAGGATTCAAACGGCAAAGACCTGACGGCAAATGTTGAAATCAAAGTAAAACAAGGCTTCTTTGATAAACTTATCGCCTTCTTCAAAGGCCTGTTCGGCTTTCTCCCCACAGTTGAAATAAAACCGTAAACAAATCCTTAACCGCATTCAAAACAAAACGGCAAAACACAACGCTCCGTCCCGGCAGGGACGGAGCGTTAACCGTGCAGTCAAATATTTTGTTAAAAGGAATTACTCAACATTCTTTTTGAGTGTTTCAAACTCTTTGCAAAGCTCCGCGGGGATGGTTGAGCCGAAATCGGTGAATTTCTTGTAGAACTGTGCTATGCCGTCAACTTCCTCTTTCCAGAGGTCTTTGTCAACGCTGAGGATTTCTTTAAGCTGCGCTTCGCTTACTTCATCCTCAATGCCTTCAAGGTTGATGTCTTCGGGCTTGGGAACATAGCCGATGGGTGTTTCAACAGCGTCAACCTTGCCTTCGCAGCGGTCGATAATCCAATCAAGAACACGGAGATTGTCGCCGAAGCCGGGCCACAGGAAGTTGCCGTCTTCATCTTTGCGGAACCAGTTGACATTGAAAATCTTGGGCGCCTTGTCGGGGTCAAGAGTT